>JANWYU010000225.1 GCA_025055135.1 Pseudobdellovibrionaceae bacterium
ACAATTTTGACTTCTCCTTCAAAGCTCACCATTATGTTTTGGGGACTCATATCGCGATGAATGATATTAAGGGGCTTACCAGTGGCATTATCTAGAGCCCGATGGGCATAATCGAGTCCTGCCGCCACCTCTCGAACCAAATAAGTAATTTGATCTAATCCAAAATACGAACCTTCTTTTTTCAATGTGTTCAAAATTTGCCGCAGATTCTGTCCCTCAACAAAGTCCATCACTAAAAACAATTGACCCTTTTCCTGACCAAAATAATGAATGGACACAATATTAGAGTGGCGGAGGTTGGCAACAATTTGAGCCTCTTCCCGAAACATTACCAAAAATTCTGGATTTTGGGAAAATTGGGGTAAAATGCGCTTGATGGCAACAAAGTTATTGAGGCCAATAGTTTTTGCGAGGTAAACCTCAGCCATACCGCCCGAAGCAATGCGTTCTAGCAGTAGATATTTACCAAATCTTTCAAATGCCATAAGCTAAAACTCTTTTCGGTTAAGCGGCTGATTTTTTAAGGGCATCTTATGATCTGGATTGGACTTACTGGGCCTTTAGCGTGTGGCAAAAGCACAGTCGCCTCGTTACTGCAAAACAAACCGGGATGTGCGGTAATCGATGCGGATCAATTGGTTCACGAACTGTTAATGCAACATTCATCGCTCTTAAAAAATATCAAAGCACACTTTGGTCTAGAAGTGTTTGACTTTTGGCCAGTTAAAGAGCCTTGGGAACAAACCCCCGTCTTAAATCGAAAAAGGCTTGCCCAAATGGTTTTTCCCGATCCGAAAAAAAAAACATTACTCGAATCTCTAATCCACCCATTAGTTCAGGAACATGTACTTCAAAAAAAAGATATTGCGAAAGTGAGAGGAACCAAATACTTATTTTACGACGTGCCACTTCTCTTTGAAAAAGAGATGGAAACTAGCTTTGATTTTGTGTTACTGGTTGCGTGCCATTTAGAGACCCAAAAACAAAGAGCGTGGCAACGTGCAGGAATGACTGTTGAGGATTTGGAACAACGCTTGGCTCATCAAAAACCGTTACCCGAGAAAATACTTAAAAGTCATTATATTATTTGGAATGATTTTCAAGATCTTAAAACGTTGGAAAATGAGGTCTCCCAATTTTACCATTGGATGATTCGAAAATATCAACTGTAATTGATTTATAACCGATCAATAATGTTACCAAAATTAATCTAAAACTCCATGTTAAAGCGAGCCATGATGGTTCGATTTTCAAGGGGATGATTTTCCGAACCAACTTCCTCGCCAAAACTGACCAGGTCTAGTCTAAAAATGGTAAATAAGGCAGACATTCCGTAGGTAAGGTAACCTTGATTAATCCCTACACGATACTGGCCTCGCCACCACGAAGATACCGTCCAATCAAATTCAAAACCTAAGTGTAACCCTTTTTTGAAAGAAAACTGCGGATGCCCTATATTACGGATGTCCAAAGCCCCGCGACCCCCAAAAATCCAAAACTCAGGATACTCCCAGACCGTACCGATATCCAAAACACGATACAAGGGTTCGGGCTTTTGCCCGCCACTGTTGTTAGTGGAAGTCCATAAACCCCAACGGTTATGGAATTCTCCCCCCAGGAGATTTCGCACTACCAAGCTAAAGGTAGGACGGGCTAACTGCAAAAGCGCACCAAAACCTTCATCACTCAAAAAAGGTGTATATAAAAACCCTAATTCAAAATCGAGAGTATAACCTTCCGTGAGAAAACTTGAAGAGAACAGATTGGAATTAAGGACTAAATCAAGAATAGTAAAATCCATATTCATATATGCCCGATTCACAAATTTTCCAGTAACCCCCCAATCGAGTTTTCCTTCAACATCTTCCATATGAATTCGTCGTCCTATGCCGAAGGCAACGGTTGTATCACCATAAAACCGTGACATAATTGAAGGAAAGGCTTGGTTTACCACAGTCATCTCATAGGTAACATCCGCAGGAATTACCATTAAACCCCAACCAGGAGCCGCAATAGCCCCATGAAAAAGACCGAGACGAGCCAGAAAGCTTCGCCCATAGTTCTTTGTTAATACGTTATAGTAACTTGAAAATTGCTGAGAAGAAGGCAGTTTTGAGGCACTTTCTAAGTCTTTGTAAAAACTATAAAAGGCATCGGAAGCAGATATATCAATGGAAAGGTTGACTTCGGTATCCACCCTGCGCGCCAGGGCGGCAGGATTATATAGCACGGCCGAATAATCGCGACTAATCGCGGTAAACGCATCTCCCATACCTAGAGCACGGGGATTAATATAAGTGCGATGGATACGTCCCCATGGCATAGCACCCCAAGAAATAGAAGTGCCGATATAAAAAATTTTAACAATAGCTATTACTACCTTTGATACAATACTGAGATAATCATATCGTTGGACCAATTGTACCCCCAAATGCATATTAATATTTAAAATCTTCTCTTATTGAAAGAAAACAGAATTGTTAAGGCTTGACCTTTGTCTTTTAAGAAGAGTGACCAATTGTTAGAGATACCGTTACGCATTCATTGTGAATATAAAAAAATAATTGCCTTTTTGTGTTTTTATCTCTAATGAGCGCCTTTAATGGCTTAAAAGGGTCTAAGGAAATACGCAACAAAGGAGACATAATATGTCTACGTTAATGAAACCGCTCTACTATTATTTTTTGTCCGTTTGCTCCGTTTCTCTTTTAATCATATGTGGTTCGCTCTTGACCGTGCCTTCTAATGTTACCGCCGAAACCACCTCTTCTCACGTAACTAATCAAACTAGTAACACAACCTCATCAGTTCCCTCTAATGACAGTCCTGAACTGATTCCTGTAGTAAAAAAATTAGAGAAGCGCCTACTAAAAGAATTTGAAAGATTGGACATAAAATTCCAGTTCGATATTATTGATTTAGAAATTCTATCAGGATTGCAGTTTTTATCTGATTATAAGTTTTCTGTAGAACCATCCTTTAAAGGCAATCAAATGTTAAGGTCTGATCTATGGCGGTTTCACTTGGTTGTTGATCCAGCAGACTGGCTTTCGTTACCGAGTGGTCTGGGCACACCTGTTACCCGAGGTTTAGACGTTTTGTTTGTTCGGACGAAAAACTCAATAGCAGAGGCCGTTGCGGAATTCCCTTACTCTCCTTTGCGTATTCCCTTTAATCACAAAATCATTCAAGAACGTATGGAGGTTGGGGAATTGGTTGCCCTAACAAGCCATCTCAACCTTCTGGTAGGAGCCAATAAAGGTTGGAATTCCTCTCAATTTGTAAGCTCCGTTGCAACTCATTATCTGATTAGGGGAGAATTTCAAATACATATTTTAAAAAAGAGCGACCAGTGGGTCCGACTACGGCTTTTCCTAATACATCGTAATTCCAAGGCACTGATGGCACGCCTTGGGTTACCCCCTGAAGACCTTAACGTCACAGGGATCAAAATGGTAGACAATAAAATAGAGAAAATATTTGATGCCACAAACCTATTTCTACTCAACCACCAAAAATCTAAAGCACAGATTTTGTTGTTTGATTACATGGTCAACATTGCTCATCCACGAGGGGCTCAGGCTTATGATCAAGTCATGGATCAATTTTTTGCAATTCGTTCGGGAACAGTCATTAACCCTACGCTACGAAAATCAAAAAGAGAAGATCTCTTAATTACCAACCTTACCCCTCTTGAAGACCTGTTTGAGGAACAAAAAAATCAAGAAAATCCTGTGGTGGAACGCCTTTTTAAGGGACAAAACCAAATTCCATTTGATGTCAACTCAAGATTTAAATTTGGAATATTACTTTTGCACATTTCAGAAGATAGAAGATATTCGGAAAACTTTCTTTCATACTATGATAAAAAAGAGCAAAAAAATATTTTTCAGATCAATTCCTTCGAAAAAATTCGTAATTTTAATGCGCTTTTTTCATTGTTTAAAGAAAGTAACATCTCAAGAGCAAGTCTTATCTTAGAAGCCGATGAGAATCGCAAAATTCTCAACATTCAAGACCTATTCTTTGAATGGGACTATCGAGACAAAAAACTGACAAAATCTGAGTATCGATTAATTAAGGAAGGTATCCGCCAAAATTCAACAGAACACATTTTCTCTCAAATTCCTTGGCATCTTTGGGAGGAGAATAGGGTTGATGAGCAAGTAAACGCTCGGCTTCTCATGAATTCAGTTTTGAATCCCGAAGCACTAAAATATTTGAGCTTATTTGATAAAGCATCCATTAAAAAACATTTTATAGAATATTTAAGAACCATACCGGAGCCCACTGCCGCATCGGCCAACCCCTTTTCCTCTATCGAAGGTCACGATGGTCGATTTGGTTCTGACTCCATCATTGAAAAATATCAATACGACATTGAGTGGATTTCTGAAAAACTAGCATTTGTTTTTAATCCGGTAGATGAAAAAACCCTTAGGGTAAGGACTAATGAGGAGCGGGCCAGGGCCTTCTCAGAGTTACGCTTTAATGATCTGTTTATTGAAGTGGGTGTGGGGTTTTTGCTGAGTCTGTTACCAAGGGAACTTCTTCCCCAACTCTTTTACTTTGAAATGTCTCTGGTAGCCAATAAAATGCCTCCTATTTATTTTAAATGGGGAACGCCACCAAAACGGGAAGCATATCAACTCGTTAGTTATATTTTTGCATCTTTAAATGGCCGTCCCACCGACCTGTTACTCCGTCAAGATTAAAAAAACAACAAAAGTGTAGAGTAACTAACAAAAAAGAACAGGATCGATCAAAAACTCTAAGGGCAATTCCCCGAAAGGTGTTCAATGACTTGGTTCCCAACCTGTTCCCAATTTTGGGAACCACCCTGTTGCACCGCCTGCCGATACACATCGCACATAGGATTATTAGCCCCATGAGCTCTACAAGCCGCTTCATAGGTAGATGAAATAACCTGACCAATTTGCTCGGGTTTATCAGAAGCAGCTCCTTCGCCACGGATACTACATAAAACCTCTTTTACAGCATTTTCACAGGCAGTTGATGAGCCACCAGAACAATTTGTGAAAACTGAGTCACTGACTTCATTAAGTATGGTAGCAACCGCAGCCATGGAGGCTAGCAAGGCCAATCCAGGAGAGTTGGAGCGACCGCAATTTTCTTGAGCGAGATTGGCCAAATGTTTAGCATCATCACCGGAGAATGCTAAAAAACCAAGACTACTAAGCAGAGGCTGCCCTCCGTCCCCTCCCCCCCCATTACTCCCATCTTTTGAAGATTTCATTTGGTCAATAATCCGTTGTAATTTTGTTACCGAAGAAAACCCCTGCTTTACAAAAATGGCCGCACACCGTAACTGGTTAGCCTCCTTGGAGGTATTGCCGTTAAGCTTCTGAACACATTCCCATGCCTTCTCACTAGCCACCGCAAATTCCTTATTAGCCATTCGATTTAAACAGGCTTGAGCCTCTACCAACGCATTTTGAGCTTGATCCTGCTGACAACTAAAAACAGGAAGAGAAAGCATACCCCATGCGAGAATCTTCCCTAAACTATCTTTTATTTGTTTGTTTCCGATTGATCTTTGCTTAATCCGAGCCTTAGCCTTACTCAATAAATCAAAAATCATATTCCCCCCTTTTCCCCCTTTTTGTATGAGCATTACGTAAAAAGTTACAGCTTCCGCGTTAACAGAACATAAATCCCATTCATTCCCTCGATCCTCTTTTTCGGCATTGAAGCGATCTTTCTTTAATTTTCTTTAATATTAATGACCTTAGTGCAAAGAATTCAGCGACTTTTGTTTTAAATTGATACAAAACGTTCTTTTTCTTAGGAGCGGTTAAGTTCTGTCTGTTACACTAACGGGAAACGTACTAGGGCATGAATACGACATCCTTCTCATAACATCGGGATGTAGAAACTTGGCTTCAGGTTTCTTAAACTTATTCCGATTGAGAAGGGTAAAAGTATTGATATTGATGCAAAGGGGGAGGTTCGGTGAAATCGTTTTTACCTTACCAGATTTGGTACGGATTAATGGTGATCATCCCGCTCATCCTATTCAATAATTGTGGTAAAGGATTTAGACGCGATAACTCTTTTGTACTATCAGAAACATTTGAATTGCCCAGTTTGTACTATGATGACGGTAATTGGCCTGAAGTACAATGCCCCACCACTCAGGAAAAGATACGGATTGCGGTAACACAGGGACAACTTGATGCAGAAGAAAATAAGATCGTAAATTTTGATGATCATAATCAGAATAACAAAATCATAGCTCATAATTTAAGAAGACGATGGATTGCCAATTCAGAAAATCTTGCTGTTACCATACATAACCAGTGTTTTCTGGAAGGAAAAAGTACCAGCTTTTTGGCTCTTCCCGTTGCAAACTTAACCCCCGAGGCCACCTATACAACATTCCGCCTACCCGTCAATGAAGCCATTTGGGGTGAAGAGCTTTACCGCGAGGCCATTAATGACCCCTGTGTGGTATCTGTAAGCCTAGACGAAGATATCCCAGTTAGCCAAGTGGCAGGACCCCCACCAAATGATCCTCGTTACCCCGAACAAAATTATCTCAGAAGAATTAATCACGCATTTGTTTATTCGTATGCCTACAATCAATTCAATGGCATAAAAATAGACGTTCCTGTTGCCGTAGTCGATACGGGAGTCGATATCAATCACCCCGACCTAAACTCCATGATTTTAAGGGATCAAAATGGAAATCTAGTAACACTCAATGGAATGAATTCTTCTAATAATCCGAATGATGTTACTGATTCTGGTTTTCATGGAACCCACGTGTCGGGTATCATTGCCGCACAGGGTAACAACGGAATTGGCATTAGTGGAGTGGGAGGAAGAGGGATAAAACTTATTCCAATTAAAGCCAGTAATGATGGTAATACCTTGTCCTTATCCGCTATTTTAAACGGCATTCGATGGGCGGTAGATCGAGGGGCTCGAGTGATTAATTTAAGTTTGGGAGGTTCGGTTCGTAATGAGGATTTTCTCAACGCCATTCGATACGCGGAATCTAAAGGTGTATTAGTAATCGCTGCAGCAGGAAACGAAGGTAGAGAGTTAAATTCTAATTATACTATTTATCCCGCCATGTTCACAACCGAAGTTTCTAACATGCTAACTGTTGGTTCTCTAGATGCCTCAAGTGGCAATCGTAGCAATTTTTCTAACTATTCCTCTACCTACGTTGATTTGTTTGCCCCTGGTTCAGATGGATCTTCGGGGATTCTGTCTACAGTACCAGTGCGTGATGGGTCTTATGCTAGCCGGTTAGGAGGGCAGCCGATAAACGGAACCTCAATGGCAGCCCCTGTTGTGAGTGCTGCAGCGGCTTTGGTCATTGGCTTAGCCGAATCTCGTGGTTTTCCTATCAGCCACAATCAGGTGAAGCTGTTTTTCGAAAAAGCTGCCCTACGCCCTTTTAGGGGGTTGGAAAAGGTTGACAAAGTTTTAGATCTTTGGCGACTTCTCGAGACAGTGGCTCTGGATAGTAACTTAAGTCTACTATCCCAGCTACCCCCTAGCGAAATGCGAGGGCGACTCGCTTTTGAGCAACAAAGTAGTAGCATTGGACTACCAGCAGGAAGAGATGTCGAAATATCGGTTAAAAAAAGTGCCGATTCCTCTATCTTAGCAAAATATCAATGGTTTAAAAACGGGCAACCCATCGCAGGTGGCACGGGACCAACGCTCAAGCTGAAAAATCTCTCTTTAGAAGACAAAGGAATTTACGTAAATCGTACCTACCACGGAAAAACAATTATACAATCAAGTTATATCAAAATTAATGTAGCGAAATGTCCCTAAAGTTTCTGCTATAAATAATTCATCGTTAAGATCAACTTTACTTAAATAAAGGGAACAAAACTTCCATATTATCGGACTCATACGATGGGAATGTGATTGCCATAATACCAACACCTCATTAAACTAAAAAATAAGGATGTTACTTTCAAAAGCGCTACCATTAGAAAAGCCATTTAGATTAAGATTACAATATTTTATTTCGTGTTTTATTCTATTCATTCTGTTTTTGGGCATAGTCTCATGTGCGAGTCTCACCCGACACGAACCCTCGGCAGGCTATTACGAAATGTATAACAAATGGAGTCGGGAACAGAAAAATTATGAAGGGCTACAACAATCAATCCAGTCTCTCGTGGTTGTTTTTTCTCCCGAAATGGTGGTTGCAGTTAATCAACAAAAAGGAAAAATCTACGGTTGGACTGCCGATCAACTGGAACAATTCATTTCTCAAGAAAAGCTTGAGCTAGAAAAGAAAACAAAAGTTTTTCTGGGTTTTTACTTTTCTCAAAGACGTTTGGGAAGCCTGACTCGAAAGAATTCGCCTTGGAAAATTCTTCTAGATGTCGATGGTAAAAGGTTTGTAGGAGAGTTAAAAAAAGACCGAACCAGTATGGCCGAATTGCGGCGCCTGTATCCGGATCTCACTCTTTGGCAAACCCCTTATCAAGTGGAATTTGGTGTTCCCTGGAAATTTCTGGAGGGTAAATCCTTTACCATCCACATATCGGGACCACTCGGTTACCAAAATTTTACGTTTTAAGTTTTCCGTTTTAACCCCTTTCCAAATTCTCCAAGGCAATGAAAAGGGCATCGGATAACAGTTTTTGCTCGTTTTTTAGTTGAGGATTACGGCAATAATAAAAATTAATTCTATAACTAAAATCCGATACAAATATTTGGGTTAAACGTCCAGATCGTATTTGTTTTGTTACCGAAACAGAGGGCACAAAGCCCCAACCCAAACCCGATTCAATAACCCGTTTTAAAGTACCAACATTGGACGTTTTAAAGGCGATCACATAAGAACCTAAATTTTGAACCAGCGCATTTTTCAGCTTACCTTCAAAATCCAAAAACTCTCCTGTTAACCACATCAAGGGACGCATGTTTAATTCCTTTAAGCTGATTTGTCGCGGAATTTCGGTATCCCTACCCGAGGCGACTAAAACTAACTCTTCTTTTAAAAGCATCTTTTTTTCCACAGATCCTAGATTGGGCAAATCGAGCTCCGAAATAATAACAACGTCCAAAAGATCTTTTTTAAACTTCTCGATCAAATTCAACTCACTATCAAAATCCACCTCCAAAGAAATTTTGGGATTAAACTTCAACAACCGTCCCACTACAGGGCTTACCATTTGCACACCAAGAGAATTGAGTGTTCCCACTCTTAAATGTCCCGATAAGTCGCTGGACAAACGCTTCATCGCCGCTTCAGTTTGAGCAACCTGCTGTAAAATGCGACGAGCCTGTTCATAAAGTAACTCACCATGTAAAGTGGGCTTCACAATACGACTGCCACGCACCAGTAACTCAACTCCCAATTCCTCCTCTAGATTACGAATTTGCTGACTAATTGCTGGTTGCGTGAGGTATAATTTGTTAGCTGCCTCTGTCATGCTACCTTCTGCTACCACGGTTACGAATGACTGTAATTGCTGAATGTTTAGCATATCTGCTCCCACATGTTTTTAACTTGATGTTCCAAAAAATCCGATTTAGAAAAATTGTAATGGCTTGTTTTTCTTTTAACAAGAAAGAAATCAAGAAAGGGTTAAGATCACGTTATGGTTTTGTTCCTCATTATCTTTTTTTCCCACGTTCTTGAAGCAAAATTATTCCGTAACGCCTATGTCTCTTTCGAGCTTCCCGAAGAGAATTGGAATTGCCAGTTAGAACAAACGGAGTGGGTATGTCGATCCTCAGATCCCAAAACAAGTCGAGAGGCTATTATTATTCTTACCGCTAAGGAGGTCGGACCCACTGATAGTTTTGAAGCCTATATGAAGCATTTAGCAACGCCCCAGTTAACTGCCTATCGAGCCGATGATACCGCACGATCTCAGGTTCAATATCCTCCGAAAACGGTAAAAATTAATGACCACGAGTGGGTTGACGGGCTTCACCTAGCCTCAGAGGTACCCAATTATTACACCCGTTACCTGGCTACCATTAAGGATTCCATTGCCGTCCTAGTAACCCTGAGTGCCCATAAAGACCACTATAAGAATTATTCCACATCATTTTTTAAAACAGTCCAAAGCTTAAAAGTCATTGCTACCAAAAATCTTTTAGCTGATCCACGAATTGGACCTATTCGAGATAAGAATCAACCCTTAGGACCTCCACTGCCTGGTGGAGTGATGCCATCACTAATGGACATGTCAGTTAACCTAGGAGAAGGAGAACATACCAACAATAAACAGGGCGGCAGGCTAATACTTTTTATTATTGCTGGAGCCCTATTAGCTTCCGGTCTTTTTCTCTTTCTCATTAAGAAAAAGAAAAAATAAAAATCCCTTTATGGAAAAACGAATTGTAGGCCTTTTCTGCCCATTTCATCCCAAGCCAAATCTATTACCTCCACTATGTTGGTTAAAAACCCCTCTTAAAATTCCAGGCTCACCTTCCAGCCCATTCTTGAGCCCACAATGGAAATGATTTCAGCAGCAATTTCCTCCAATGCTCGATAGGTAACATCGATAACCGGCCAGCGCTTATGAGACTTAAAAATATTTTCAGCGTACTGAATTTCCTGTAAAATATGTTGTAACGTAGCATATTCTTTATCACTATCCAACCCCAATTTAGAAATGCGATTTTGACGAATCTTCTTCAAGTTATCAATATCAATACTTAAACCAACAATTTTCCTCTGATCGACTTGCTCAATTTCCTTAGGTAACACTTGATTTAAAATGATGGGTACGTTGGCAACCTTGTAGCCTTTATGACTTAAAAAAATCGACAAAGGAGTCTTACTAGTGCGAGAAATCCCTACCAAAATAATATCAGCCTCTGCTAATCCGGATAAATTCTTTCCGTCATCATGCTTAACTGCAAACTCAATTGCAGCAATTCGTTTAAAGTAATTTTCATCAACCACACGCAACTTTCCAGCCTCCATCTTTTGTTCGGAAGCTGATACACCCAAAAAACTATTCAAACAGTCAAAAACAGGACCCAATAAATCAAGGGAAGGAATCCCCCTACTGTTACAATTTTGATAAATAAAATCTCGAAGAGACGGATTGACTATGGTATAAACCACTAATGAATGGGCCTTTTCCGCGTCCTCTAAAATGGCGGTTGCTCGCTCAACAGTGCGCACGTTTTTGTGCCTTAAAATGTGAATTTGCAATTGGGAATGATGTACAAGAGCCGCCTTTAACACGGCAATTGCTGTTTCCCCAGTTCCGTCAGAAATCACATGAATAAAGTAGTCACTTAAATTAGGCTTCAAAAACCTCTCCCACTACTAATTGAAAAATATATTTTTCTTTTAACTTGGAAAAGATCGGAGATTCAAATTCTTCAACAGAAAAACCAAAACACCGCACAATAATCGGAGAAAAACCAAAATTCCAGCCCATCAACTTTACTAAATCGTTCTTATCAGAAATGAGAACCAACAGCTCACACGGTAACATGCCATGAGTCGGATAAATCTCGATGTTCTTTGTCAACATCCTTTCAACGGCAAAAAAAGAACTGACAAAATCTTTATCTGATTTTTTTTCCTCGCCAAACTTCAAATATCTCTCTTGCACATGATGGGGAACAGAAAAAAAACGATGGAGCAAATTGCGAGAGACAATAAAATTTAATTTGTAATCAAAAAAGACCCACCAACCACTACCTTGATCTTTGCGAGTTAACCAAATATTAGCGTCAGGAGACCAAACGTCTCCTGGTCCATCGATAATTTTTAAAAAATTAGAGTGCCCCACCTCTTGATGGTAAACCGATCGTTAGGTTTGATCAACCTTTGGTCAATCTTGAGTCTACAGATTGATTTTTTGCTGCTTGATCTAAAATACCATTTACAAAAGAACCCGAGTCAGTCGAGCCATACTTCTTAGCAAGATCCACATATTCATTAATGACTATTGGTGGTGGTAACGGAGCCTCCATCCACAACATTTCAAAAAGGCCAAGACGTAGCAGATTACGATCAATTAACGCCATTCTTTCTAGTTTCCAATTGCGGGCCAAACTTTTTAATTTTTGGTCGATTTGCTCTTGATACTGTAATACACCTTTCACTAAAGATTCACCATAGGACAACAACTCAGGGGAAATGGACTGTTCCAACAAGTCCGCCCAATCCCTTTCTGCAATGGGCTCAGATGAAAACTCTCTTTGAAAAAGAATTTTAAGAGCCAACTCGCGACTTAAACGACGAGGATGGGGGTTATCCTTATTACTTTGGGCCATCTTACATCAAACCCCTAAGCTCAATTGCTTGGGGTTCTCCTTTTTCGTGGAATTCTCTTGGGACTGATGGGATGAAGGACTTAACGTGCGAACAAATTCATTTAAATCTTTGAATGTCTTATAAACGGAAGCAAATCTCACATAAGCCACATCATCAATGGCTTTTAAGGCCATCATTACCTGTTCCCCAATCAATTGAGACGAAATTTCTTTCTCGGGTAAGGACATGGCCCATTTGGCAATACTCTCAACAATATGATCCATTTGAGCCAAGGAAATCGCCCTCTTCTGGCAAGCCGCTTGAATACCCTTTAGAATTTTTAATTTAGAAAACTCTTCCCTACGCCCATCCTTCTTAATAACAAGGGGAAAACTTAAGAACAAATTTTCAACAGTAGTAAACCTTTGGCGACACCCCAAACATTCCCGGCGCCTACGGATCAACAACCCATCTTTTTGCTCACGCGTCTCAATAACCCGATCCTCTAAATGTCCGCAAAAGGGGCACTTCATAGTCTTAACCGTACAACCCTAGCCTGGTAAAATGTCAATCTTTTTTGAAAGAAATCCCCATGGCGTGAGCCTCCAAACCCAAAGCAATAAGGCCCGCCCGACACACCCAATGTTCCAAGGTCGAAAGTTCTGACACTAACTTTTTTTCAAAAAAAGATCCCGGCGCGTTCAACGACTCCTTGTGACTTCTCTCGGGATGATAGCGATAAAACAAACCCACGGTTTGACAACCCACCATGTACACCACAGGCTCGGCAACCGCCCCTTGATGGGTTAAATCTGTGGGAACGCCCTCTTGAATGATTAACTCTTTGACATCTCTTCCGCCTTTGGCCGCCTTCAATCGTTTTCGTTGACGATATCCCCATTCTAGAACATCGGAGCCAGAGTTTACACTAGTAACAGCAAGGCCGTAAGTTCCTGAATTATTTTTTAAAAAAACAAAGGGTCGATCATCAATGCCATGTTTTTTATACAGGTTACTTAAATCAGCAATCATTCCATCAACAGCATCTGCCAAATTCCTCTGGCTCTTCTGATCTTCAACATCAAAGTCAGGAAAAAGCCGAGTTTCTAACTGAAACCAAAAAGGGTCAACACCAA
>JANWYU010000226.1 GCA_025055135.1 Pseudobdellovibrionaceae bacterium
TTAAGTCATAGTTACTCACCCCAACAAAATAACCCAAGACGGGTCGTTACCCAAAGTGGATCTAGTATATGCCAAAGCACCACCTGGTATCACCATCCTCAATGTCAGCCTTTTTTTGATGGGGCCTTTAATCCAGAAAAAGATCTAATTCGATCTGGAAGTAGGACGGAGATCTCTACTGAGTTTTTCAGAACCTTTGAATTTGAATTCATAACTTGGAAATCTCTTTTTCAAATAAAAAATCAAAATTATTCTTTTCCAATCAATAACTTACCCGACGCTAATCGATTTCAAACCAAAGTTGATCTTAGCTTAAATAGTGAAGGTTACCGAGTCTTCAATCAAAAGATTAAGCATGTGATTCAACCTTCTCTACGCTTTGTTACAACACCCCTCATTCATGAAACTCCTCACCCGTTCTTTGGCGATAGTTCACGAACTCCGTACTCACCCAATGCCAACGTATCGGACCAAGATCTAAATGCTCCATGGGGCCTTCATTTTGACTATTATGACCGGGTTTTCGACCGAAAAGTGGTTTCCGCTGAACTGATAAACCGTTGGATTGAAAAAATTTACGATGAAAATAATAATCCATCATATGTTACTAGAGTTCATTGGAGATTGTCACAGGGATATGATTTTTATCAAACAGAAATTGAGTTACCCAATCGTCAGCCCCTAAGCGAGCTCGCTAGCGACTTACATATAAATTTAGACCGACTCCAAATTTATCAGAGATCTACCTACTTTCCGTACCATCATGTTACTAATAGCTCAACCAGGGTGCGTTACCAAACCACCATGGGCGATTACCTAGATTTGGGATACTTAAGGGCTTATAGTGTCACTCCTGGAGAATCGGTCATAGCCGATCAACGCATTGAAGATGGTATTGTTGAGTTCAAAAAGGCATTCCCGTATTTTTCAATTATAGCAAGGGGTACTTACGATCTTAATCCCCATAGTCCCACGGCCTACAGTTTTAAATCCGCCGGATTCTCATCGCAATTTCGACTGCCTGGTAACTGTTGGTATTTAACCTTAACCCACTATCGACTCCCAAGAGGGGATGGTATTACTTTGATAAATTTTGATTTTTTATGGGATCCTAAGCAAAAACCCCCTCTACCCGAAAACTTCCTAGCCCAAATTGGATTTTAATTGAACTTTGTCAGCCATTTCTGGCTTAAATTCAGAATATGGCGTTTTCACCACATGAATGTCACGACCTTGAGGGTCCACATAACCCAAAACTTTGTAAAGTCGTAAAGGAACCGAACGACCTTTTACCTGTACTTCTGCGGCTATTTCCATAAGAAAGCGTGACTGACATTTTTCATAAATTTCTTCACTAACTAACAAATCAGCGCCACAGGCTTTGGTAGCCGCTTCTATCCTAGAGGCTGTATTTACAGCGTTACCAACCACAGTGTACTCCATGCGCTCCTCACTTCCAATGGTTCCGGCCACAACTGATCCCAAATTTAAACCCATACCTACCCACAAAGGATTTTTTTTGTTTTTAATTAATTTTTGGTTCACCTCAACTAAAGCTTTTCGCATACTCAGACAGGCCTTTAAAGCCCGCTCGGCATCATCCGGGCGAGGATGAGGAATGCCCCATACGGCCATAATAGAATCTCCAATAAATTTATCTACAATTCCTCCTGATGCATTAATAATTTTGACCATCACTTGAAAATAGGTATTTAAAATCTCAACCACTTCCTCCGGGGGTAAACTTTCACTCATTGCTGTGAAGCCGCGAATATCAGAAAAAAAGATCACCACGTCGGTTCGTTTTCCCCCCAGCGCTACTTCCCGCTTTAATAAATCTTCAGTTATTGATGAACTAACAAATTTATTAAATAAGTTCTTTACTTTATCTCGTTCTTTAAGACCTTCTGTCATCTGATCTACCGCTTTGGCCAAATCTTTTACTTCGTCATCAAAAATGGTTTTTACATTTTTTTGAGCATAAATATCAAATATTCCCTTTTTAACAAGCTCCATAAGAGAGGCTAATTTCTCGATGGGCATTGTAATGGATAAAGAAAAAACAAACGCCAATAAAATCGACAAAGCAACCACAATACCACCAATATAAAATATGCGATACTTAACAATTTGAGCCGGTTCTTGTACTATTTTTTCTGGAACCTCAGAAACAACCAAAATTCCTTGACTTGTTTTAAAATATGCTGAGTAGACCTTCTGCCCTATAAACGAATCGGAGATGAGTCTCTGACCGCTGGCCATTTTTTGTGTTTTCTGAGCCAAAGCGTAAATAGGATGGGTTTCAAAATTTTGTCCGAAAAACTTGTAATCCATGGAATGAAAAATTACCTTCCCCTGGTGAGTGAGCAGAAAGTAAAATCGTTCCCCCGGTTCCTTAAATATATTTTGAAAAAACTGATCGGAAATACCAGCAACCAAAACGTGATCCACATAGCCCCTTACATTCTTTGAAAAAGGAAGATATAATAAAACTATTGTCTTATCCCCAGACTTAGTTACCACATCCAGCAAATACTCTTGCTCTGGATTTTGTACAAAATGAGTAAATAAGCTTTTATTGATCACCTTATATCGCTGATGATCATCAAAAAAAGGCCTTTCGTTATACCAGTGTTCTTTCCTTAATTGTCCGACCACATCAAAGATAGCAATGAACTCCACCGCAGAATTAATTTCCGTCAATCGAGAAGCCCCAGCTCTAGTAGTATCTGAATAGACTTCTTTCCCCGCAAGAAGGAGATCATGTATTAATCGGTTTAATTCACTCTGCACTACTAATCCTTTAGATGTTACCATATCTAGATTAATACTTTCCTCTCTTTTACGAGCCGTATCCTCAAAATACATAGAAGCAATAAAAGCTACCGTTACCGTTACTGACACTACTAACACCATGGTCACAACCACTAATTTAATTGACAGCGGAATCCTCATACCATACCCTCCTCCCTCTGTCCTCGATCTCCCTCTAAAAGGCTCTTTCATAGAGTAAATTAAGATAAAAGCCTTTTAGCTGATAACGCCCCTCTTCTAAGCTTCCAGAAGATTCACTCATAAGTTGTGCTGAATCATCCCGAAACGCCAATCCCATTGCCCCAGCAGATAATCGACTTAAGCGATAGGAACCCAGGAGTCCGAACTGATACGTTCCCCCTCCG
>JANWYU010000074.1 GCA_025055135.1 Pseudobdellovibrionaceae bacterium
CCCTTTACCTAAATAGTTCTTCGGATCTTTTAACCGAAAGGCCACCCCTAACACAGTAGAAATGGCAGCCAAGGTGATCCACCGCTTGTTCCAATTCAGGCGGATATATAGCTCCCCATCTTCTCCTTTAAACAACTCTCCGGTAGCTTGAATGGAACCTGCGTCCGAGCCTGCCCCTGGCTCGGTAAGAGCAAAACACGGTATCTCTTCTCCGGTAGCAAGTTTAGGAAGGTAACGTTTTTTTTGCTCTTCTGTTCCATAGTGGTTTAATAGTTCGGCTGGCCCTAAAGAGTTAGGTACCATTACCGTAATGGTAACCGAGAGGGAGCGAGAAGAAATCTTTTGTATTACCTGAGAGTGGGCTAAAGCAGAAAATCCAAGGCCGCCATACTCCTTAGGAATAATCATCCCCAAAAATTTTTCTTTTTTTAAGTATTGCCATATTTTTTCTTCCACCTCTCTGGTTTTCCACACCTTCCAATGGTCAATCAAAGAACACAAATGCTCTACCTGGTTATCCAAAAAGGCCTGTTCCTCATCTGTTAACTGTGGGTAACTTTCTTCGTACAATAACTTTTTAAAATCCGGCTTTCCAGAAAAAAGATCCTTTTCAACCCATACCACTCCTGCATCCAAAGCCGTTTTTTCCGTTTCTGAAATTTTTGGCATTAAAGGTTTTAAAACCTGCATGAGCCAAGAGGAAACCAAAGTGCGGCGCAAAGCTGGTATTAAAAAAATAAGGCCCAATCCCCCAATGATCACCATCAACTCAACAGAGACGTGCCATAACCAAAGTAACGCCAACGTAAAAAAATACCAAAAATAAAAAGGCGCTCCAACAAATCCAAGGACGCTAAATCCCACAACAGAAATAAAAATTAGGCCCAATATATTCCAAGGAACACCTTCCATAAAGCAACTCCCTAATTCACATTGATTGTGTTCTTCCTGTTAAAGATCCTCCCTTATTTGATCCCGCTTTTTTGAAGGAATCAAGTAACCCTGCTTACTTATGTCCTAAGAAAGGATTAACAGAAATGTTATGTTACCCTAGCGAGGAATGATGCCGATCCGATTCCATCGGATGGTCTGCGGATCACACAACCGCAAAGATGGATCCAGTATCTCTTCACAAGAAAGCCATATCAAGCTTACAGTACCTAAAACTAGATTTAGTTTGACAGGTCCCCATACCCGCGAATCAGAGGAATGATCGCGATGATCTCCCATCACAAAATATTCATCAGAACCTAACTCATACATTCCATGTTCATTTTTGTTTTGCCTTTGAAACTGAATCAGCCAATTGCCCTCTCGATAAAGCCCATCTCCTTGTGGCTCTTGAGATAGGCCTTCACCATTAATAAAAAGGCTGTGGCCACTCCAACGAATGACATCACCCGGTACTGCTACCACCCTTTTTACATAAAAAATGTTGGGATCTTGGGGATAGCGAAACACAATAATGTCACCCCTTTTGGGCTTCCTCCATTGAAATAAATAGGTGGAAGAAAAAGGTAACCGGATTCCATAAGAAAACTTATTCACCAAAACATGATCATAAATTAACAAATTAGGAATCATAGAACCTGATGGAATGACGTATGGTTCAAAAAAAACCCAGCGCAACGTTAAAATAATCAAGATAGGTAGTGCCAACGCCCAAAGGGCCTGCCCCCAGGTGGCTCTGTAATCAACCACCCCATGATCGCCCCCATCCTGATAGTCCCCAACAGGATGTTCTAGTGTAACATTCTGAAGCTTTTTTTTGGGGCCTTTTCTCAACATGCCTTTAGCCTATTAGAATTACAGTAGGGAGGCAATCCCCATCAACTCTCTAATCATACCGCTTGAAGAAAATGCCTTCTGTCTAAAGCACATTAAAACGCCCATAACAGAGACCAATTGCGTCTTAACCATTACTGAGATTGACCTCGCTAACCTAAAAGGGTTAGTTACCAAGTCGGAAGATGAATCCTAGCCCAACAAATATTTGTATCTAACTTTAAAAATAAAAATGGGGAGGTTTTATGATGGACACACGATCCTTAATGTGTTTTCTATTTGTTACC
>JANWYU010000040.1 GCA_025055135.1 Pseudobdellovibrionaceae bacterium
TTGGTCGCAACGCCTTTTATGACACCGCAGCCTTTCAACGGCCCGATTTGGCCGGTTTGCACCAGAGCCAAAAGGAGGGCAGGCTAGATATCCGTCAGGTCATTGTGAAACGCTTAGATCAATTGACAAAATTTTATTATGAACAATGTTACTTTGATACCATTGGGTGGAAGGGGGATTTTTATCCTGTAACCCTACATATCAGTGACTTAATGCCCATGTTGAGTGCCAGGGTCCATTTGCCTCCCAGTGCCCATACGACTTTTGTGGCCAATCAGTTTGTGGTGTGTACTTTTTTGCCTCGTCCTTTAGAGAGTGATTCTGATGCCTTAAAAGTACCCTTTTATCATCAAAACATCGATTATGATGAAGTGCTTTTTTATCATGAGGGAAACTTTTTTAGTCGGGACAATTTGCATGCTGGAATGATCACTTTGCATCCTGCGGGCTTTCCCCATGGGCCGCATCCTAAAGCAGTGCAATCGATTCATACAAAAACACATACCGACGAAGTAGCAGTGATGGTAGATACTTGGAATCCTCTTTTTATTGATCCTGAGTTTCAAAAAGTAGAAGTGGTGGAGTATTGGCAGTCTTGGCAGGCCAAATGACCATGATCTTTATCTGAAAAAATCAGGTCATTTTCTGCAAGAGAAGATGAGTTTATTAATTTCCTGGGTTATAATCACTAATGAGGAAAGGCAGAGTAACAGAGCGTACTGAGAAAGATCAACAGGGTTAGTTTTAAGAACCTTTTGAAAAAAGGGAAGATAAAGTGCTCCAATGTGCACCAATTGAGCGCCGAATACAGAAAAAATTAAAAATTTGTTCTTCATCCAGTTGCCTACTTGAAAAATGGACTTCGTTTCTGATTTGGCATTAAATACCATGAGATTTTCGCAAAAGACCATAAGTAACAAAATTAGGTTACTTGCCAAGTGGTGTGGGATTTTCTGAATGCTTATTAAATAGTAAAAATAAAAAAACGCTACCAAGCCTATAGTAGTTCCCGAGACCAAGATATTGCGAATCATTAAATGATTAAAAATTCCCTCTTGTGGTGAGCGAGGTGGAATGTGTAATTCATGGCCCTCCCCATGTTCAAACACCAATCCTTTGTCTTGAATGCCATTGGTAACAAGGTTAAGCCACAAAATTTGAGCGGCTGACAAGGGTAGAGGCAGTTGAAAAAGGGCCGACAAGAAAAACAAAAGAATTTCGGCAAATCCGGTAGAAATTAACAGATAGACCACCTTTCTTATGTTACTATAAGCAATTCTTCCTTCTTCAATGCCGTGGGTAATGCTAATAAATCGGTCATCCGTAATAATTAAGTCAGCACTTTCTTTAGCTATTTCAGTTCCTGATTTTCCCATAGCAATGCCGACATGAGCCTTTTTTAGGGCTGGGGCATCATTAGCCCCATCTCCGGTAACGGCCACAAAATGTCCTAGTTCAATAAGGGATTGCACAATTTCCAATTTGTGAACAGGAGTGATGCGGGCAAATACAGAAGCATTTTTTATGACCTGTTTCCTCTGTGTTTCATCCATGGCGGCCCAATCCTTTCCAGAGACGACCTGGTCTGGTCTTTGGGCTAAATTGAGATCTCGGGCAATGGCAAATGCGGTTAATGGATGATCCCCAGTAATCATAGCCACTTGGATTCCTGCTTGCCGAGCCAGTTGAATGGCTTGTTTTGCTTCAGGGCGCAGTGGATCAATCATGGCCACTAATCCCAGCAGTTCTAGGTTATGAAGAACAGATTCCCAGCTATTAGGAAACTCGTTTAAAGATTTTTGGGCCAGCGCCAAAACTCGGTAACCCTCTTGAGCAAGCTGATTGGTCTTAGCTTCAATCCAATCTTGTTGAGAAGGATTTAAAGGAGCACAAAGAGGTAAGATTTTTTCTAAGGCACCTTTAACGGTGAGTAACCAATGTCCATGGGACTCTTGATCAATAGAGGCAGCAAATGCCCTTTCTGACTCAAAAGGCAAAAGCATGACTTTTCTAAAGTTTCCACTAGGGGAGAAAGGTTGATCCTCAGTGTTTGAGATGAAGTCCCTTTTAAATTTTTCGTACAAAATTAAAAAGGCAATATCAACGGCGTCACCTCTTCCTTCAAATCCTTGTTCGGTGATCTTGAGATCAGCTTCATTACATAAAAATCCAGCTCGCACAACATGGTAAAGTTGGTTCCGAAGGGGCGGAGCAAGGGCAAAACAAGCAGAATCTAATTGAGAAGAGTCAGATGGGTTTGAAAGGTGAAAATGGTTTTGATCAACTTGGTATCCGGATCCAGTAACGAAAATCTCTTGTGTATTTTGGAGTAACACAATTCTATTGATGGTAAGTTGATTTACAGTAAGAGTTCCCGTCTTGTCGGAGGCAATAAAGGTGCAAGAGCCCAATGACTCAACAGCGGGTAACTTTCTAACGATGACGTTTCGTTTTGACATACGATAAGTGGCAATGGTCAAAGCTACGGTGATGGAAATGGGTAACCCTTCAGGGATGGCTGATACGGCCAGTGCTACCGTGAATATAAGGACATCGTGCCAACTAAAGTTTTGAACAAAAAACAGATACAATCCTAAGGCCGCGCAAAATGACACAAAGAAAAACGCAATTTTTTGATTCATTCTTTCGAAACGGAGAATTAGGGGAGGCTTTACCTGGTCTTCTTCTTGAAGTTTTTCGGCGATGCGGCCCAACTGTGTTTCCATACCTATAGTGGTAACTTCGAATATGCCCCGTCCCTTGGTAACCATGGTTCCAGCGTATAGGGAGTTTTCGCCATCTTTTGGGGTTTTTGTTACAGGGGTGGACTCCCCAGTTAGCAGGGATTCATTAACCTCTAGGTGAATCGAGTTTATTAAAATTCCATCCGCAGGTATTTTATCTCCCGTCTCTAATAGAACCTGATCGCCTGGTAACAGGTCTTCAGCCAACATTTCAACCACTTTACCCTTACGTACCAGTTTGCATCGTAAGGGGGTAAGGGAACGTAGGGCCTGTAAGCTTTTTTCAGCTTTTAACTCTTGGTACCATCCCAAAATGGAATTAATTAATATAACGATGGTAATTAGGTGACCATCAGAGTAGTTTCCTAATAGGTATGCTATGATGGCGGCAAAAATCAATACATAAAGAATAGGAGAGTGCAGTTGGCGCAAGAAAATCTCAAATCCAGAAGGAGAGCGTCCCTCGGGTAAGCGGTTAAGGCCACGCGGGCGATCGGCGTTGTTCTGTATCATAATGTTTTTTCGGATAGATGGGCCGATTCGTATTCATCGTATTTGGTTATTCAATTATGTTATTTGCCTTCAAGCATTGAAATGCGACCAAAGTCTATCGCTTTTTTTTTGTCTTTGTCGAGTAGATTTGAGGTGTTGAACAATGGGCAATTGGTTGGAGGTAATATGAAATCCCTGACTCTAACACAGAAAATTGTTTTGGGGTTTATTTTATTAACTTTGAATGGTTTAGTAGTAGGCTTTTATGCATTTAGTGGTTTTAATACCATCGAACGGGTTATCCATGCCTCAGAATTAAATCAGGAATTTCTTAAGCGTGAAATTGATCATCTTCGATGGGCCAATCAATTGAAAAAGGAAATTCGAGAAGAAAAGGAAATTACGGTACAACAAGATCCAACCAAATGTCACTTTGGTAAGTGGTACTACAGTGACGCACGAAAAAAGGTACAGGAGACATTTCCTTCTATTGCTAAGGAAATAAGTGAAATGGAGGTTCCCCACAAAAAACTTCATGAGGCGGTAGGAAGGTTGGATTCTTTGATCAAGGTGAAGAATTATGATTTGGTTTCTAAAATTTTGTATGATGAAATCGAAGTCCATTTGGCGGCCGTGCAAGGGCTACTAACGAAGGCTCGAGATGGAATTAGCAGTGAAATTGCTAAGTATGGAAAGGACGTTCAGGAGGTAGCCAATCGGTTTGGCATTATTATGAGTTTGCTTTTGGTAACAATGGTTGTTTTGAGCGTTGGTTTGGGTTGGATAATTACCCGTTCCATCGTGCGTCCTGTTGATGAAGTCATTTATGAATTAGAAAAAGCTAGTGGAGAGGTGTCGGCTAGTGCAAATGACTTAAAAGAAGGTAGCGAAAAACTCCTTGCTTCAAGTCAATCGCAAGCAACCTCATCTCAGGAAACCGCGGCGAGTATTAGCGAGATTGAAAGTATTGCTGCTAAAAATGCGGAACATAGTCAAACCGCCCAACAATCAGTAGAAGCTGCCATGAACGCGGTACACGAAGGATATGAGCGAATCGAGCATCTGCAAGTTCATGCTGAGGCCTTGAATGAAAGTGGACTCAACTTGATGAATGAGGTCAAGAATAATGCAAGTGAGTTAAGCAAAATTGTTCAAGTCATAAAACAGATCAACGGCAAGGTAACATCTATTAATGAGATTGTTTTCCAAACCAAGTTACTTTCTTTTAATGCTTCAGTGGAGGCGGCTCGCGCCGGAGCCAGTGGGGCTGGCTTTGCGGTTGTGGCGGAAGAAGTGCGAAAGTTGGCTGAAATGAGTGGTCAGGTGGCTAACCAAA
>JANWYU010000129.1 GCA_025055135.1 Pseudobdellovibrionaceae bacterium
CTTTAATTTATTTTACTTGGATTCAATGGATTCGCGTGAGCGATTATAAATGGGAATTGGCGCACAAATGCCGTGATGGCTAAAATCAACTTCCCACGGTTGAAACCAGCCCCGGGCTTTTGATTCTAATTTGGCACGTATTTCATAACTTTTAACATTATAATAAAAGTGATATCGGGTATGGCGGGCGTTTGAACCAACCCAATGGGATGCTGGAACATGTAGAAACATGGTTATTTCTCCGGTGTTTTGGTCTAAGTTTACATTGGAATCTGGGAGATTATTCCCTCTAATAGCCCCGAAGGAAATAGAGGGCAGTTCAGATCGCATTTTTTCTCGGTGATACAACACAGCATGAATGAATCCACTTTTTACGTCTTGATAGATGCACGCTTCAACCTCATCTGACTTACAGTGCACTAAAGTGGCGATTTCTTTGTAACATGGGTGAGGGTGATGGGAATTACAATAAGAAATTTCATTCACCTTAAAGATCATCAGACCTTCCACATTCCGCCAATTCCCTTTCAGTTCAGCGTAGCGACATTGCTCCAGTTGGGAACTATTTTCTGAGATAATTAAATGTCTTTTCCTAGGGGTTTCTAATGTTTCCAGCTCCCACCTGGTCTGTCCCATTGTTGCTGTTTTGGTTAACCTGCCATATATGGTTTCTGGTAACTGATGCTGATTCGTTAATGCGGATTCTTTGTCGACCTCACCAGTAACAGGTGCTTCTTTCTTTCTTTGAGTGGGAACACTGTACATTAATTCCGATTGATCTGGCTTTGGATATTTTGCCATGGCTATGCCTAATGTTACCATGATAATTCCCATTGCCTTTCTGTGGGTATCGACAAATTTTGTGCACCCTCTGCTCATACCTCATACTCCTTTCTCTAAATCATTTTCATTCATTAACTCGTTATACCTTTTAATGGGAGGTGTACTACCAAACCCAAAAAGGATCAACACAGAATCGTGACCTGTGTAAAATAGAACATAGAGATCATACAATTTATGAGGTTTTTTACAATAATAGACCAAATTTGTCTGTTAAGCTGTTAAATTTTAGGGTGGACTAAAAATTCATTGTTTTTCCCAAAATGGTTAAAATGTGATCATAAACCTCCCTTGCCCAGGGATCTCGGTTTAACACATCTTCATCGATTGGCATATTTTCAATATCCATTACATTACCTGTTCGATTCCGAATATAGGCGGGAATTACCCTACCCTCCGCAATACTCACTTTTGATCCTTTAGTAGATAGGCATATCATTAAAACCATGGATGCCTTTTGCTTAAGACGGGGATTGTTGGCTATAAAGTTACCCAAGGAATAGGCAATAAGCCTTTGTCTTTTGTCGGTGATAACACGTTCGATTGGTTGCAATACGTGGGGGTGGGCTCCCACCACGGCTAGAGCTCCTGCCTCAATGAATTGATGAGCAAGATGGAGCTGTTCCGCTGTTGGCAAATCTTGGTTTTCTTGTCCCCAGTGTGGGGTAACAATAACTGCTTCATATTTTTTTGATAACTCGGCAATTAGGGCGAGGAGTTGCAGGCGATCGCGATCACAGTGGGCTACTACATGGTCCCGGTCAGGAATATTCAAGATACTCGTGCACGCTACCCAAGCTATCTGAACCGACTTTGCTCTGGTAATGGTAAAAGGTTCCCAGGGGGCATTTCGATATCGAGTGCCTATAAACGAAATGCGGGAATTAATCAGATGATCAATGGTTCTTTCAACCCCAATGGTACCGCGGTCTAGAGCATGGTTATTGGCTGTAGAAAGTACCTTGAAACCACTTTCTGCTAAATGATCCAGAAAAATAGGATGGATATTAAAGAGCGGATATCCGGAATACACAAAATTATCAAAGATAGGACCAGGATCTTTTTGAAAGGTCATGGCCTTTGAAATTCCTGGGGCCACAGGAAGTTCTAGGTTACCATATAAAATGTCCAACGATCGAAAAAGCGGTAACCATTTTGGCCATAGGCTTTTAAAGTCCCTTAGACGATAACCCTTTTCTTGCACCGGGCCATGCATAAGGAGGTCCCCAACAAATCCCAAGGACACATCCTCAGGGGAGGAGCATGTACTCTTTGATAAATCTTTTACAGGAGGGTAAGAGGGGCGTTTTTGTATTGTGGTTTTTTGATGGAACGTATCAACTCTCTTGTGTTGAGGGGTTGGGATGGACCCATCAGACAGGAGTTGATATTCCAAACCAATTTTCTCAGAAATTTCCTCTGATGGATCGTGGCTAATTCCATTGAGGTCGGCACCGAGAGCGGAAACTAAGAGTACCGCGATAAAATGAACCATGATTTTCTCCCTTTTTCTGGGTAGATTTCATTTTGATTAAATTGATGGTTTGAAATAGCGGAAATGTCAGAGTGAATCAAGTTTTTATGATTGAGACGTGCACCAGGTTCCCATTACTGCGAAAAATGACTTGAGCTTTGGGTGTTTTCTCTCACATAATTTGTTGCTTTTATTAAAAATTTTTATTAAAGATAGGAATTTCGATTTATTAATAAAGTGGGGTGCCTGGTTAGTGGTTGTTTGTTCCTTGTGACATACGGTTGCGCCAGGCGCTATTTGCAGGAGGAAATATGGCAAAGAAGGTTACCGGTATGGTGAAACTGCAGATTCCGGCAGGGAAGGCGAATCCAGCCCCTCCCGTGGGACCGGCACTTGGTCAACATGGTGTCAATATTATGGAGTTTTGTAAGCAATTTAATGCTCGCACTCAGCAAATGGGTGACTCTATAATTCCGGTGATTATTACCATTTACCAAGATCGCTCGTTTACATTTATTACAAAAACCCCTCCCGTGACCAATCTGATTAAGAAGACATTAAAAATCGAGAGTGGATCGAAAATGCCGCAGAAAGATAAAGTGGGAAGGCTCAAAATGGCAGATGTGAAAAAAATCGCTGAGACCAAAATGCCTGACCTCAATTGTATGAAAATCGAATCTGCCATATCACAAATTATTGGATCTGCGCGCTCTATGGGTGTTGACGTGGTTGATTGAAGAGAGGGTGGTGCACTATGGCTGGGAAGCGTTATCAACAATTAAAAAAACTGGTGAAGCCGCAGCATTATTATTCTCTTGATGAAGCCTTAGACTTGGTACTCAAAACGGCAACTGCGAAATTTGACGAGTCAATTGAT
>JANWYU010000003.1 GCA_025055135.1 Pseudobdellovibrionaceae bacterium
GGGGCACCTTTGTGTTGGAATACCCTGTGCGCCTTACACACGCTGGTCATTTCAGTGATGGCTTCGCTGAGATCCAATGCATGTACGCACCGGAATTTTCCGCTCGGTCGGCATCCTCTGAATTTTTCGTAAAAGAGCAAGAAAAATAACGGGAATTTTAAAATACACGTTACAATTACTTATTCATAATTTTAATTAAACTTTATTAAACTTTAAACTTTAAATAGCCACAGATGTCATTTAATTAGTTTTACCGTTTAATTAGTGGAAACCATTGCTAATTCTTCTGAAAAGAATAATCCATAGATTTCTTCATATCCTGGACAACTCCGTTATTTCAAAAACTAAAGTTCTACAAATATAAAGCGAAGAATTTATTATAATATCAATTTTGATGATAATCTGCAAAAGCGATCAAGTAAATAAGTGTTTAAGTTTTATTTAGCATACAGATTTATATGTTTGCGTTTAAGATTGGGATGCATTTCCACAACCAGAAAGGCAACCAAGGGGCTACCGTCTTTTTTGCGGCAGATTATAGTAAGTTCGATCAATACACTTTTGAATAGCCTGCCAAGCCCAATCAAAGCCATCCTTTCCTACTGATATTAATTAAATGAATTGCTAACCCAGCGCCTTTTATAAATCATATGCTCTGAATTTAGTCCCTCACATCACATCAATTAAGAAAAGCATCTTTTTTCAAATATTTTAAATGGTCTAATTTTTTGAATGTCTCGAGTATATGAACAGAACGCTATTCTCATTATAGGGAAATTAATTTTAGTTACAACGGCATCTTTTTTACTTCAAATTTCTTACCTGGTAAATTTGTTATAGCAATGTTTTATGAACACTTTATTACTGCTGGCTATTTTTTTTTCTTCTTCCACCTCCTAAATCCGCTTTTTGGTTTATAGTCGAGGTTATTAAAGGAACTTCCTTTTCCCTTTTAATTATACAACTCCCATAAATGGCCAACTTTTTGGAGCCTAGCCTTGAAGAAAATAATGGACAAGTGTGGGATCAGCACTGTAAGCCCAAGCGTGATGTATTTTTCACCGAAAAACAGCAAAATATAAATAAATCTATGTGAAACTGTTCTTCGCTCCCAGCTGGTGGTGATTCAAAAATGTAGAATGAATAAGTCTACACCTACTTGTTATGATCAGTTAGGTTTTTTAAACAACTGCGATTACTATACTATATTATTTATCGGATTGACTTGGACTTTCTAAACAGTAAGCAGTCAATATCTTTATGAAAAATCGCTTATTAAAAAATCGCTTCCTCTAACAAGTCACAACATCTATAATGATGTGCCACAAGGTGTACGGAAGGCCGTTTTTGTGAAGATATATGAGGGGATAATATTCGGTAATGTTTGGCCCAGAATGGATTTGCACTTTTCAGCGGACCGTGAAAGGTTCAAGTACGAGTAGTGGGCGACCAATCCGGAGGATCATCGCCAGATTATTCTTCAGGTAAAAGGGACCCGATGTATAAAGATTACACCTAACTCTTTCTACAACTCCTGGTTTCGTCCAGAAAAGGACCCAAAAAGCCTATGAGGGCGATCAGGAGGTGCCGGTTTGCTGGAAGGCTAAAGGCGAAAAGTGGAGGTTGAACTGCTATTACATCAACCTGGGAGCAATTTTAGTCAATTACCCGGAAGTGCAGCTGTGGGGCACTTATTGTGTTAGGGCCACTCTGATAATTTCTATTTCTGCGCCGCCAACCTTTCAGTTCAGGTGGTAACCGGTGCTGGGCGCACCAGTAATTTCCAAAATATTGGTACTACGGGAGCCAACCCAACGGCGACCAACACTCCCCAACGCCTATCTGATGCCATGTTGGCAGAATTAACCGCCGAGGGAATCAGGCTCTTGGGCTCTTACTTCGGGGCGAGGATAAAGACTTCGCGCTTTCCTGCGCAGTGGACAATCAAGATTATCTCGTAATCACTGGAGCCACTTTGAGCCCGGTGAATAAAGCCTCGCACGGTGGGCACCAGACCACTTTCGAAGGGCTTTTACTGACGGTTTTTTTCCCCGTTCAAGGATGCCTGTTTTACTTCAATGACCCACTAATTATTGTGGAACTGGTGTGGAAGATACCTTGGCATATGTAGTCGACCAAGTAGTTAATATCTACGCTGGAGGATATTGGTCCATAGCAACTCTATCAATAGTCCTTTCCACATCAAGTACCCACCAATGAATAACTGAACGAAAGATGCATATTGTGTGATGTTTAGTTTTTACACGGAGCACGGCTTTGCGGCACATATTAAGGAGGCGCTTCCAACGACCGGTGCTTTGCAAAGACGCTTAATAGTCCAACAGGTGTGGCCACCCCTGGAGCTCATCAGACTTCTATTGGAACCTCAGGCATTGATGATGGTGTAATTGCCAGAATTTGCTGGTTGACCAATACATTTTATCAAGACGCAGACGGCGACGGATTTGGTAATCCCTCTCAG
>JANWYU010000012.1 GCA_025055135.1 Pseudobdellovibrionaceae bacterium
CGGAGCTTTTGGTTTTTGAAAAAGTACTTATTACCTCAGCTATATTGGAAGGGAATGTTGCGGGGCTTGGCCTAACTAGTGGTATGAGACAAAAATAAAGATACGAACACAAATGACTTTATAGAAATAAAAAAGATAAAAAAACAGAAAAAGAAGAGGGAAGTATGTTGTTTTTGGGCTTTATTTTAACGGGGTTTTTGGCCGGAATGGGTTCAGGCTTATTTGGAATTGGTGGCGGAATCGTTATGGTGCCCGTTCTTATGTGGTTTTTTGGTTTTAGTCAACTTTACGCCAATGCTTTGTCTTTAATGGCCATGTTGTTACCCGTTGGGTTACTTGCCGTTAGTCAATATTTCAAACAAGATATTGCGGGATTTAGGGATTTCAAATTTTCTCTATTGCTTTCTTTAGGATTAGTGATGGGGGGATATGTGGGAGCTAAACTGGCACTCCAAATCCATCCGGCTTATTTGAAAAAGGGGTTTAGCTTGGTTTTGATTTTTGCAGCAGTGCGCTTGTGGTTATCAGCGCATTGATTCCCGTTGCTATTAAAAAGATTTAATTTTTAAAATGATATAACATGTTACTTTGGTTTATTTTGCTTGTTATTCGCACTCTCTATGAATATGTGCCCCATCATTATTTGTTTGAAATGATATTTGATGGAGCGGCACTCTATCTCATTTGGCCTATGTTTCAGAAAGTGGAAATTGATCGGGCAATTCAAGCATGGCGATTTCTAAAGGTTCGCAAAAATACCCGCAAGCAGGTAGAGCTTATTTCTGCTATCGTATTGGATATTTTACGGTTAATGGCTTTATTTTACCTCGGCTCTTGGTATTGGCGTTGGACAGTAGTGGATTGGTCTTCAGGGATTAGTACTTTTCAGCCGCGATATTTGGGATTTTTAGATACTTTTTTCCTTTGTTTCTTTTTAGCTCAAGTGGCCACAGCCCATCGTTGGAGTTGGTGGATCAGCAAACTACCTTTGAATCCTGGCCGACAAATTTTGTTACATTATTTGGCGGCCATTTTGGTAGGGGCTTTATTACTTCTTGCTCCTTTTTCGATTCAGAGTGGGCGAGCTCTTTCGGTTATTGATGCCCTTTTCCTTTCAGTTTCTGCTTTAGCGGTAACAGGATTAACTCCTGTCGACATTTCACGGGTGCTCACCGAGTGGGGTCAGATGGTGTTACTCATATTAATTCAATTAGGTGGCTTGGGAATTATCATTGTTACGGCGGCCCTCTCTTTAGCTGCTTATCGACGATTATCGCTCTCATCGTTGCTTTTGGGACAGACTTCCTTTGGCGCGCCCCACCCCGGTCAAATTCCCAAGTTTTTATCTCAAGTTGTGACTCTTACCCTTTTTTTGGAGGCGCTAGGAGCCTTGTTTCTTTATTTTTCTCTTCCTAAGGAAACACCCAATCGTGTTTTTGTAGCCCTTTTTCATTCCATTTCAGCCTTTTGTAATGCGGGCTTTTCTACATTCTCACAAAATCTTTATCAATCGACTTTTGGGTTTGGAGGACTTTTGGTCATTTGTATATTGATCCTATTAGGAGGGATTGGCTTTCCAGTGATTTTCAACATTGCATCTGTTTTAAAAAAAAACCGAGGGGTTAGGGAGTTGTTTAAGCAGCTGAGCCCTCAAAGTAGGCTTGCCTTAACCGTAAGTTTCATTTTGGTAACAGGGGGAACGGTTTTGTTTTTCTTATTCGAAGAGGCCAATTTAACCTCGAAACTACCGTGGTATCAGGTATTGGGACAATCCCTTTTTTATTCCATTTCTAGCAGAACGGCGGGATTTAATTTAGTCCCATTAGATAATTTTCATCTTTCGGCCCAGTTTTTTCTCATGTTACTGATGTTTGTAGGGGCCAGTCCCACGTCTACTGGGGGAGGCGTCAAAACAACCACGTTAGGAGTATTGATCGCAACAGTTTATAGTACAGTGTTCAATAAAGATCAGGTTGTGATATTTAATCGATCAGTTTCTTTCTATGTAGTAAAAAAAGCCTTAGCAATTGTGAGTATTTATTTGTTACTTGCGGGGGTTGCAATGACCTTATTAAGTATCACTGAAAAGGCACATTCTTTTGAGTTATTTTTTGAAATTATTTCCGCATTGTCGACGGTTGGTCTATCTCTAGGAGTAACAGAGCAGCTAACAGCGTTTGGTAAGATCGTTGTTATGTTTTTAATGATGTTTGGTCGCATTGGGATTTTAACCATTGTTTTGGCTGGCATTGGGCGGGTCCAGCGTTCGGCAATTCGTTATCCGGAAGATGATTTTTTTGTTGGCTGAGGGGCAATATATCAGAGAATTAAGGAGGGCTGATGAAAAAACGTTTTTTGGTAATTGGTATTGGGCGGTTGGGTAGCTCATTGGTACGCAATTTACATTTGGAAGGGCAAGAGGTTATTGCATTAGACAACGATGAAAAACATATTGAAATGATTAAAGGGGATTGTTCGTTGGCGGTTGTGGGAGATAGTCAGGATATTGACGTTTTAAAAGAGGTTGGAGCAGAAAAGGTAGATGTCGCTATTATCTGTATGGGAACATATTTTGAAGCAGCGGTTTTGACGACAACCAATTTGTTGGAGTTGAAAGTTCCGACGGTAGCGGCGCGAGCCTCCTCTCGACAAAAGGCCCAAATTTTACGAAGTGTGGGGGCCCATCAAGTGTTTTTTGTAGAGGAGGAGATGGGTAAAGTTTTGGCCCAGCAGTTTAGTCGTCCAGCAATTCTCCATGCCATGGATTTGGGTTACGATTTGAGGTTGGTGGAATGGAGTCCCGCTCCTTGGGCTTGGGGACGTAGTCTAGAGGAGTTGCAATTACCTCAGAAGTATCGAGTGCAGATTGTGGCCTTGCGTGATACTAAAAATCCAAAAGAGATTATATTTCCTCGTTCCAATATGACATTAGGCCGAGACACTCTGGCTCTTCTAATGGGAAACGATCGAGATCTTCAACGGCTTCAAGAAATTGAATCATAGGGGAATAGTCCTTATTTAAAGTATCAACCCCTTTCTTGACAGATGAAAGGCTGTACCCAAATTAATCTCAGAAAACCCAAAAGAAAAAGGAGGTTCCTATGAGATATTTATCACCATTTTCCAGTCGAAATCCTAGTGTGTTTGATGTTTTTGATGAATTCTTTAAATTAGCAAAAACAGATTGGCCTAGCAAATTAGGGGATTTTTCTCCTGATATTGATGTAGAAGAAAAAAATGGCGTTTACTATGTAACTGCCGATTTACCCGGTATGAAGAAAGATGACATTAAAGTTGATTTAAACGATAATATTCTCACTATTTCGGGAGAAAGAGTGCGTGAGGAGAAAGGGGAAGGAAAATATTATGAACGCTGCTGGGGTAAGTTCTTGCGCTCTTTTAGCTTGCCCAAGCCGGTAGATGCCGAGAGGGTTTCTGCTCGTTATGAAAATGGCGTTCTTCACCTTGAAATTCCTCAGAAAGAGACAAAATCCTCTCGTACCATTAAAATTCATTAATTTTCATAATTAATTAGTAGGTTACTAAAGGGCGATGGATTAAATTGCGAGATGCTTCTTTCGGCATCTCATTAAAGGGGCCCCCGGTGAAACTGAGCGGGCCCCTTTTTATTTCCGAAATTTTTTTGTTTTTGATGAAAAGAGGAGGGCTGGGAAACAAAAGGGCTGTTTTTAATAAAGAAACGCAAGGGCCAGCGGGCGGCCTTTCCGGCATACTCGACTCCAATCCGTGGGGATGTCCCAATTAGGGCTTCAGGAGGGGAAGCCCCTTCTAAGATATACAGTGGTTGCTGTCCATCCCAAACAGGGATGCCGTTTAAATCACGAGTAATTTGTAGATGTTTTGTTAACTTGCCTGGGCCATTGGTAACAATTTTTTGGGGTTTTTCCGATGTTGAATTGGATAGGTAACAAGAGTGCTCATCAGATAGTGAAATTGGCGCAATGGCTCGAATTAAAACTGCTTCGGGAATTCCCGCTGGTTGAGTAACAATGTTGAGGCAGTGATGGAGACCATAAATAAGATAAATATAGGTATGACCTCCGGGAAGGTACATCCATTGGGTTCTTGGGGTTTTTTTATTTTTGTAACTGTGACAGGCAGGATCCTCCACTCCCAAATAGGCTTCGGTTTCTACAATCATAAAATATTGGGCACCTCGGTTGGGAAATTGTCGAGCCAATATTTTTCCTAAAAGCTGTTTTGCTACTTGATCTGTAAGTTGCAAATAAAAATCTTGGGGCAATAGCCTTTTTGGTAGCGCCAACATGGATTGGTGAATAGTACCCTGTAAGCAGGATTCAGTCACCAGGTTTCAAGATTATTGTTTTAAAGTAAAGGCGGATAATACGACCATTGGGAATATGTTTTTGAATTTCTTCTCTCAAAGCGTTCAAATACTTAGTTTTTCCTTCCGTTGTGGCTAAATCATGGTAAGACCAGGACTGAGAGAAGGTCATAATGAGATCACGAAAATACCCCTCGTTATTTTTAATGGTAAGAAGTGCTTGAGGGTTTTGAGCCTCCACGAGAATTTCAGCGGCGATCATTGGTTTACTGTGAGTGGACTCGGGAAGTAGGTTGGTTACAATTTTTTTCAATAAGAACAAATTGGGAGGCTTGCGTTTAGTGCGAAAAAAATTTTCGTATTTGATTGGCTTTTCTAAGGGGATGATGATCTGAGCATAGTCTGCCAGGTTAGGGGTGAAATTGAGGGTTTCTATGCGATTTAAATATTGAATGAGCTTATAAGTTGCGACCGGAAGAGAAATTAGGATTCCCATAGCAAGAATAAGGGCTAGTTTGGTAATTAGGCTCAGTTTCTTGAAATTGGAGGCGAGGATACCTGCCCATTTAGTAGTAATCGAAATACAATTCGAAACCTGTTTTTTTATCCAGATTAGTAAAAAGTAATATAAGCTGACTAATTGGTTTTGCAAATAGATTTTGCTTTTTACCAACCAATCATCAGCTGCATGTTTTATTCGTTCCCAAGGAGATAGATTTTTGTCCTGCAGGATCGTGTCGTCTTCGACAATAGACTCAATTTTTTCTATTCCTAGTTCTTCGATTTCTTTGAGGCTTTGGGGATTTTCTTCTCTTAGCCATTGTTCTAGTTCAGCAATGGCTGCATCGTCGATGGATTCGTCAACATTTTCCTCTAAGTGGTCAGGATTATTTTGGTTACCCACGTAACTAGACTAACGCTGAAAGCAGCCCTTCGGCAAATCATTAACTATACAAAGGGCTGAGGAGATTTTTTTTTCTGAACTATAGACACCGCTTCACGCATAATATTATTGGGCTATGACGAAAATTTGGTTTCTGGTGGCAATGCTGGTTATTTCCTCATGTATTCAGGTGCGGACGCGTTTTGAACGATCGAAATATGAAAATTCGAAGGATAGTGTGTCTGTATCGCGCCACACGCTTCCTGATGATGTTCGGCTCAAGTTATTGGAGAACTCCTTAAAAGGAAAGAATGAAATTGAGCAGTATGGAAAGGCATTACCTTATTTTCATAATGCTTCAGAAAAAATATACTTTTTATCGTTACCCACTTTTAAGGAACGACAAAAGTGGCTCAATGAAACAAACTTTTGGAGTCGCATTGAAGAAAAGAATCGTATTTATGCCCGTTACATTGAAGAACAGGATATTGCCTTGGGAATGACTGCCGATTTGGTACGTCGTGCTTGGGGGGATCCCCAAGAAATTGCAGTATCTGGTATCATACCGTTTGGTAACATGATATGGACGTATAGTTCGCAAGAAACAGATTCTAAGGGATTTCGCTCTCGAAAAAGGATAGTTTACTTCGAAGATGGACAAGTGGTAGGTTGGGATTCTCAGTGAATTTCTCTCCAGTTTGTCCCTATTCCTCCATTCACCACTAATGGCACTTTTAGAGGATAGACGGATTCCATAACTGTTTTTATTTTATGCAATTCATTGGTTAACACCTCCTGGGGTGCTTCAAAAATAAGTTCGTCATGAATTTGCAGAACTAATGTGGATTTACAATTTTGGGTAACTTTAATCATGGCCAACTTAACAATATCTGCTGCTGATCCTTGCATTGGTGTATTCACAGCCAATCGTTCTGACTGGCTCTTTAATTTGCTGTTAGAAGAATTAATCGATGGTAGGTAACGTTTCCTACCGAAAAGGGTTTTGACATAACCATTTTTTCGAGCTTCTTGGATTAGTTGATTAATAAATTCCCAAACTCGAGGGAATCTCATATGGTGTTTATCGATGATCATTTTAGCTTCGCCTTGAGATATATGGAGGCTTTCCGAAAGTCCAAACGCTCCCTGACCATATAGAATGCCGAAATTTACGGCTTTGGCGATCCTTCTTTGTTCATTGGTAACCGATTTTAGGGTTACATCAAAAAGTTCACTAGCCGTTAAACGATGGATGTCTTCCCCGAGTTCAAAAGCTTTGATTAGGGCAGGATCATCAGATAGATGAGCCAGAATTCTTAATTCAATTTGGCTATAATCAAAATCGCCCAAAAGGCAGTTGTTTTCGGCGATAAAGGCCTGTCGTAGTCGTTCTCCCCTTTCCGTGCGAATAGGAATGTTTTGGAGATTTGGATTTTGACTTGAAAGGCGCCCCGTTGCCGTACCCGTTTGCATAAAGTAAGAGTGTATTCGATGATTGGTATCGGCGTACTGTGGAAGGGGGTCTACATAGGTGGACTTAAGCTTGCTTAACTCTCGGTATTTGAGAATCCAATCTACGATGGGATGGAAGGTTCTTAAATTTTCCAAAACTTCCGAATTTGTAGAAAATCCGGTTTTTGTTTTTCGATTAGGGGGAGGCAGGTTTAGTTTTTCGAATAGGATATGGCGTAATTGAATGGGGCTATTTATGTTAAAGGAGCGACCGGCCAATTTATATATGTGTTCCTCACAGGTGCGAATTTCCTGAAAGAGTAACGCACTTTCATTTATTAAAAAATCGATGTCGATTTTTATTCCCACGCGTTCCATATTGAACAAAATAGAACATAATGGAAATTCGATTTTATGGAGTAAGTCTACAAGTTCAGCGCCAAGCTCTTCCATCAGCATTTGACGTAACCGTTCGTGATTGTGAAATTGATAGGGATCCCACGTGTCGGTTTGTCCTGTTTTTTGAATCAATTCGGTAAGAGATTTTATGTCCTCTGGGTTTAAAACATATGAAGCTAATAAGTGATCCCATGCAACCAAACAGGCCTTTAGTTCCAGCTTTCGAGCGATCCTTTTAACATCATATCCGGCTAGTGGTCGAGTGCTGAGAGACTCAACAATTACCGGGCTGTTTATTGGAGCGGAGGCAATCAGAGGGCCACTCTCGAAAATAAAAACAATTTGATCTTGTTCATTAGTGACCAGCCAAAATGGATCTTGAGATTTTATTTTTAGGGTAAGCTCATCGAGTGTTACCGGCTTTGGGTGGATTGCTAATTGAGAAATCTGAGCATCACGAGATAAAGGGTTTGGGGTCACATCTATGTTTGCTTGGTTAAAAATTTTATCTACTTGAGGTAACAGGGATCTGAAATTGTGGTCTAGCAAGAATTTGATTACTTTTTCTCGTTGAACGTTAGGAGGGCGGACTGTCAGCTGGCGAACTCCTTCCGGTAAATCAATCTGAGTATTAATAGTTACCAGTTTTTCTGAAATACGCGCTGAATGTTCGCCTTCTTTGAGTTTTTTTATCACATGGTCTGACAGGATATTTTTTAACTCATCTACTTTTTTATACAATTCATCAATAGAACTAACAGCTGTTAAAATTTGGATGGCTCTTTTGGGACCAATACCGGGTACACCCGGGATGTTGTCAGAATGATCCCCTGTTAAAGCCAATAAGGGGATCATTTTTGAAGGGGGGACTCCCCATTTTTGGATTACCCCTTCCGTATTATAAAACACATCGTTCATCGAATCATACAGGATGACCTGATCATCTACCAACTGAGCAAAATCTTTATCGCCCGACACGATCACAACATGGTAACCCTGGACCTTCCAATATAGGGCCAGGCTACCAATAAGATCGTCTGCTTCGACTCCGTCTACTTGAACAGTGGATACTCCTAAATTATCTAAGAATTCATAAACCAGCGGGATCTGAATTGCTAAATCCGGTGGCATTTCTTCCCGGTTGGCTTTGTAATCAGGGTACATTTGGTAACGCGCCCCTTTGGTTTTTGAGTCGAGGCAAAAGACAATTTGATCGGGGCGGTGTTTGGCCAGTAGTCGAAACACCATATTAACGAATCCATACACGGCATTAATTGGTGTTCCGCGGGGATCAGTTAGGGGTGGGAGGGCATGGTAAGCACGAAAAATAAAATGGCTCGTGTCAACCAGATAAATTTTTTTGGGCATCATTATGGGAAGATTGGATGATATCCAAACTAGAAAGCTCGCTTTCAAAAAATAACCGATCTAGAATCAGCTTTTGTTCTGGAGAGGGTTGCTTTCGCCCTTCTTCGATCTCTTGTATGGCCTCTAAAGTAGTATTTAGTTTTTTAGCCAATTCAGATTGACACCATCCAAATTTGATTCTGAGTTCCCGAAGCTCCATGCTTTTATGAGGCTACGGTGTAAGGACTAATAAAGTCAACGGAATTGACTTATATAAAATTTACATATTTACTAAAAAAGGTAACTCATGAATACCCCTTTCTCATCTAATCTAATTCCTCTCACCACCAAAGAAAAAGCGATTTTCGATTTCATTGTTGATTATGTGTGGCGAACTGGGACTAGTCCAAGCTATCAGGAAATTCAAGAGTATTTTGGTTACCGATCCATTAACTCTGTTCAAAATTTTATTAAACAGTTGTGCCGCAAGGGATATCTTAAGACCACTCCCCATCACAAAAGAGGGATTCAGCTGACGACTCAGGGGACACAGTGGGCGAGAGCCTATGGTGGGGTGTCTCGTCTATCTAAAGAAGAGGCTGAGCAAGAAGTTCAGGAAGAGGGAATCACCATTCCTATATTGGGCCGAGTGGCTGCGGGAAAAGGAATAGAGGCCTTTATTCATCATGAAACCATAATATTTCCCAGAGTCTGGTTTACTCGTGGTAATTGGAGTAGTTTCCCTTCGGTCTTTGCGGTGAAGGTCTTAGGTAACTCCATGGAGGAGGAGGGAATTTTAGAGGGAGACACTCTTTTGATAGTAAAAACCAATCGGGTAAGCTCAGGGGAGATGGCTTTAGTAGAGATTCGTGATGAAGGCTACACGGTGAAGCGCATTTTCTTACATCCCAATCAGCAACGGATAGAATTGAGACCTTCGAACAGTCAATTGCAGTCACGATTTTTTCCTGAAGAAATGCTGCGGATCGAAGGTCGCATTTTGGGTGTTTTGCGATCTTATGATCAAAAGCTTTTTGCTCCCACGTAAGATTAGGGTTACTTACGGCTAGAACGTTTTTTGCTTGATTTCGATTTTTTCGCCTTACCAGGGTTTAAATAGG
>JANWYU010000014.1 GCA_025055135.1 Pseudobdellovibrionaceae bacterium
AGAAAATCAACATCAGATTCTTTTTTATTAGAAACAATAGTTACCAGGACAACATTATTACCACAAGTTACTAAAACGGAACCATCAGTTTGTCGTGCAACTCTGCCCGTCTCTAAAGTGATTTGTCTTCCTGCTACTGAAGTTGTTACCGAATGAATCATGTTCTACCTTCCTTTAACAAGTCCCTCATTCCAAGGACCCGTCCTCATCCTTAACTTAGTCAGCATTTGCGACTTGGAAACCACTACTTACGGATATCCAAAGATTTAATCAGCTGCTCATATCGTTCCTGATTTTTTGCCTTAAGATAATCTAAAAGCTTTCTTCGACGATTAACCAATTTTTCCAGGCCCCTCATACCATGCAGGTCTTTCTTATGAACCTTAAAATGTTCCGTTAGCTCTGCAATTCGAGCAGAAAGTAGAGCCACCTGAACCTCTGGGGATCCTGTATCTAAAGGACTTCGTTGAAATTGTTTGACTATGCTTTCTTTCCATTCTCTTGTGAGAGCCATTGAACACTCCTTTCATAGGGTCAAGCCCAGAAAAAAACCATGGCACTTTTTAATCCGAGCAAAACCATTTAACATTTGTAGGGCGTTAAAAACTATTGGTCAATTCCAAATTTTTGGGTTGCAAAAAACCTCGTTTGATGTAGAAACCCTTCCCTTTATCGAGTCCAACCAAAGCCACTAAAAAAAAGGGAGGCTGAGCAGTCACCACTTTAAATCCCAGAAAGTTATCTCTATCAGGCTGATACAGCCGAATCAGCCGACTTCTCAAACCCTTGGAAATTTGACCATTACGTATCAGATGAAGATCAAAACCATCAACACGCACTTCCCACCACTCAGGCAAGGCAGCACGAAGGGGAATCCAAGCGGAATGTTGAGTCAGATTGGGCAATTGGCCGGTTTCCTTCCACTCCCGGAGTTTTTCCAAGGTTAGAGCCTGTTCCACCCCATAGTTCCCCGCACGAACACGCTTTAAATCTGAAAGAACAGCAGGATATCCCAATACGCTACCAAGCCGCTCTACCCACGAACGAACATAACTGCCCTTTTCACACTGAAGAATAAAGGACCAACGCCCTTCTGATTCAACATAACCAAGGGATCGAATGTCACGAAAGACCATTTCTTTTTCAGGGGGCTGAAACTCCTCACCGCGTCTTGCTTTCTGATAAAGACACTCCCCGCCCACTTTAGTTGCCGAATACCGAGGAACCGGTAACGTTAAAGTTCCCTCAACCTGGGGAATCGCCTTTAAAATTTCTTCTTCAGAGTGGGGGCGCCCTCCCTCAGCAACAATTTTCCCAGTGATATCGAGAGAATCAGTAGCACGACCAAAAAGAATCTCCCCTTGGTAACTTTTTGACCAGTGTGTTACCAAAGAAGAAATCTTAACTCCCTCGCCCACAGCCAAAATAAGAAGTCCGGTAGCAATGGGATCTAACGTGCCACAATGACCCACCTCTCGAATCCCTAGGATCCGCCGCGCTTGATTGACCACATCATGACTTGTTAGCCCTGGGGGCTTATCAATCAGTAAAAGACCGTGAAGTTCCATTGAGCTGCGACCGGTAAAAAAACTGATCAACCTGCATTACCTGCTCCCAAGCCTCATCAAAAACAAACTCAAGCTTAGGAGTGTAACGCAGCTGAAGGTCCACTGCTAAACCCCTTTGCAACATCACAGACCTTTCATTTAATTTTTTTAGTACCTGTTGCTGCAATGATGTACTCCCAATTTCCCCGTTCCCTTGCACCCAGCGAAACCCAACCCGCGCCTGTTTCAAATCACGGGACATTTGAACCCGTGTCAGCATCAGCCATCCCGTTTCACCCTCTAAACAAAAATCAAATTGGAGGGCCCGACTCAAACTCCGCAAAATTTCCCTAGCAATTTGCATTTGCCTAATTTCTATAGGCTTGGGCATAACCTCACCTCTACTTTACATTCTTACTTATCTATTATCGTTTCCCTCATCATATCCCATCAATTTCGCCTTTTATGTTCTAACCTCCGGCGCCTTAGTTAAATCAATTTCCCGCTGCACTTCTTCTTTTACAAAGGCTTCAATAATATCCCCCACCTTAATGTCGTTGAAATTCTCAATACCAAGCCCACACTCAAAGCCCGCTGCCACCTCACGGACGTCATCTTTAAAGCGCTTCAAAGAGGCGACCCGCCCCTCATAAATAATCTTTCCTTCACGAATCAACCGTAACATGGCTCCTCGAGTAATCTTTCCATCCTGAACAAAGCAACCCGCTACTGTGCCCACCTTCGCTACGTTGAAGGTATTTCTAACCTCTGCACGACCCAAAATTGTCTCAACGACTTTTGGTTTCAACAAGCCTGCCATGGCCTGCTTTACATCTTCCATAAGCTCATAAACAATCGAATAAGTGCGGATTTCCACTTGATTATTTTTTGCTAATTGCAACGCCTTATTATCCGGGCGCACGTTAAAACCAATCACGATACCCTTGGCAGTCGTGGCCAATAACACGTCACTTTCAGTGATACCACCCACCGCACTATGAATGATTTTTAGTTTGACTTCGTTGTTACCCAACTTACCTAACATTCCCGTTAACGCCTCAAGGGACCCATGCACGTCCGTTTTTAAAACAATATTAAATTCTTTGACGCTTCCCGCTTGCAATTGGGCAAATAAATCCTCAAGTTTAATTTTGTTCTGCTCTGCCTCTTGAGCTGCCTTAATGCGACGGCGCAATTCAATAACCTTTTCCATTTGATCTTCATCTTTGACTATATCAAAACGATCCCCTGGAACAGGTAATCCATCCAGTCCTAAGAGCTCCACAGGTTGACCAGGCAGGGCCCTTTCCACTCGCTCGCCTCGGTCATTGGTCATAACCCGCACTCTTCCCTTCTGCATTCCGGCCACAATCCATTCCCCAACCTGAACCGATCCATCTTTGACCAAAAGGGTAGCCACAGGGCCACGACCCTTATCCAACTTAGCCTCAATCACCACCCCTGTACCCGAACGAAGCGGATTTGCTTTTAATTCCGCAATCTCAGCCACAAGGCGAATCTGCTCCAATAATTCCGGAATCCCCTGCTTGGTTAAAGCCGATACATTAACAAAAATGGTGTCTCCACCCCACTGCTCAGGAACAATCTGTAATTCTGTCAGTTGCTGCATTACCCGTTCCGGATTGGCCCCCGGCTTATCTATTTTGTTTACTGCAACAATAATGGGAACACCAGCAGACTTCGCATGATTAATTGCCTCCACCGTCTGAGGCATCATACCATCGTCAGCAGCTACCACAATCACTGCAATGTCGGTAACATGAGCCCCACGAGCCCTCATTGCCGTAAAAGCCTCATGGCCAGGGGTATCTAAAAAAGTAATGGAATAACCATCTTCCAACTGAACCTGATATGCTCCAATATGCTGAGTAATCCCTCCTGCCTCTCCTGCAGCCACATTGGCCTTCCTGATTGCATCTAATAGGGACGTCTTACCATGATCCACATGCCCCATAATGGTTACCACAGGAGCTCGTGGCTGAGGAGGGGCCGACAAATCCCCAAAAGCCATTTCATTTAATAGCTCCTCCGGGGTTTTGGCGATATTTTGAACCTCCCATCCAAATTCAGGAAGGACAAGAGCTAAGGTTTCATGGTCAACCTCCATTGCCGGAGTTACCATCATTCCATTTTTCATTAAAACTTTGGTTAATTCCGCCACCTTAATTCCCATTGTGTTGGCTACATCCTGCAACTTCATCGATTGATCTACTTTTAAAACTCTCTTATGTTGTGCAGCTTGAGTTATCTGGGTCTTTAAGGCCGGTCTATTTAAAAGATTGGTTTTCTTTTTAGGCTGAAAAACCAACTCTCGTTTTTTAAATTCCGAAGCATCAAATACCGGAGGGGCTTCATCCTCTTTGGAAACCGTTCCAACCACCTCTCGCACTTTTTCCCGTCTTCGCTCTTCCCGTTTTCGGATTTCATCCTCATCCTCATCCGACACCGGAGGCGCCAAAAACTGAGGAACTGCTACAAAACCTGCTCGTAAATTGGTCTTACCACGAGCCCCGGCAGTAGGCAGTGTCTTCGGCTGAGCCTTTGCCTCAACCCCCTTTGATACATCCTTTCTCCCACTCGAAGAAACGCCAGCAAGCTCCTGCACTCGGGAGAGGTCCATTCTACCTACAATATTCTTTTTCACTTGCGTAGCTACTGGACTTGCGCCACTGGCAACGCCAGATTGTCCTATGGCAACCTCTTTTTTACGAATGGGACCCGCCGCTGCTTTCCCTCCCTCTGTCTCTACCCTCATCACCGTAGTGGGGCTGGTATCCCCTTTTACAATGCTGGGCTGAGCAGATGACAAAGAAGGTAAATCACCGTTCGGCTCTTGTTGGTTTACCCCAGCACCAGTGCCTGCTGGGACTACCACCCCACTTGAACTCTGAGACGGAGATTTTTCTGGAACTTGTATGATCGATGGGCTAACCGGAGTGGGGGCAGCCTGCTCCACCGTAGGCATAGTCGACAATGGAGGTTTGGCCGGTGCTACTTCCCCGGCTCCGGACTTAACTATCCCTGCTCCCGCTTCTTCCCTTTTACGACGTACCACACGAGTCGGTGCCGGCGCTATAGATTCTGTAGAAACAGCACCTGAGCGTGACTCTTCCTCGGCAGCGGATTTGGCGGTACCACCCTTACGGGACTTTACCACAACAACTGAAGGCGTGGCCAACGTATTAGAAGAAGTCGCCGATTTCTTTCGACGAACGGCTTTTTTAGCTTCTCCCTTATTCTCCTTGTCATCCCCCGATGGAACTAACCCCAATCTTTTTTTTAGGTCCAAAATTTGTTCATCACTTAGCTCAGCCATGTGGGATTTGATGGGTAACCCCCACTCCCGAATTTTGTCCATCAAGGCCAGTGGAGCCAAGCCCACTTCTTTGGCAAACTCAAAAACCTTTAAAGAACTCACTCACCCTTCTCCTCTTCTTTAAGCCTTTCCAGCTCCTGTTTTAAGCGCAAATCAGCCTGAGACTTGGCATCTGAGCTGTTTTTCTCTAGTAAATCAGCATAAGGTGACCGCGGTAAAGGCTGCCCCTTAGCCTCATAATCCTTCAGAACCTGTTTGGCCCGCTCGACTAACTCTTGAGCCTGCTCCATCTTCTCAATTCCCGGAATACCAACCAACTCCTGCGGTGCAACTGAAGCAACTCTTTTAAATTGCTAAATCCATACTGAAACAACAAGACAGCCATTTCTTCTGTCATTTGAGGGATAAGCATTAGATTAAAAACTGCATCCCCTTGCTTAGCCTTGGCCATGGATTCACTGGTAACATCAATCTTCCAACCCGTTAATTTGGATGCTAATCGCACATTCTGACCCTTCCGACCAATCGCTAGTGATAGCTGATCGTCAGCTACTATCACCTCTAAAGCCCTATTATCCTCATCCAAAAAGATGCGAGAAATTCGGGCGGGTTGAAGGGCATTCGCTACATATCGAGTAATATCTTCATCATATACAACAATATCTATTTTTTCTCCTTTGAGCTCCTGAATGACATTTTGTACCCGACTCCCCTTCATCCCAACGCAGGATCCTACTGGATCCACATTGGGCTCCAAACTGCGTACCGCAATCTTGGCTCGCAAGCCAGGATCCCTCGCCGCAGACATTATTTGAATGGTCCCATCTTGAATTTCGGGAACCTCATTTTCAAACAACTTAATCAAATACCGCTCATCTGCCCGTGAAATGATAATTTGTGGCCCTCGGGGACTTTGTCTCACCTCACTAATGTACCCTTGTAAACGATCCCCTGCCTTAAAAACCTCTCCCGGAATTTGTTCTCTTTTGGGCATATACGCCTCGGTGCGCCCCAAATCCACAACAACAGTATCCTTTTCAAACCGTCGCACAATACCTGAAGCAATTTCTCCCTTTCGCTTTTCAAATTCACTAACAATAACGTCACTTTCCGCCTCACGAACTCTTTGAGAGATTACCTGACGAGCAGTCTGAGCTGCGATTCGTCCTAGTTCGTGAGCCTCCATTTTAATCCCGATCATATCCCCTACTTGCGCTTCTGGATCGAGCTTTCGGGCCTCTGCCAGAGGAATTTCCACCTCCTCATCAACAAACTTCTCCGGCTCAACAACCTCTTTAAACTCAAATAATTCCACCTCTCCCGTTGCCTCATTATAGGTGGCTTCAAATTCTCGATAAGAACCAAATTTCTTGCGAGCCGCCGTTTCTAAAGCCTGAATCACTGAATCAATCACGATCGATCGATCAATCCCCTTTTCTTTCCCAATCAGGTCAATAACCTTTCCTAATTCTGCAAAAACATTCTCAGCCATGGCGTTTTCCTTTCTTTGACAAAGGTTTACGTCCAAATAGAAACTTCACTCGAGCCTTCTCTATGAGGTGCCAAGGAATTGTAACATCCTCATCCGAAAACTCAATTAAAATCCCTTCATCCAAAACCTGTTTTAAAGTCCCCTCAAGGGTTTTGAATTTTTTGCCTGAGGGTAAAAAAAGAAAATCCTTCAAATTGAGATGAAGTAGTTCACCGATTGCCTCCTGAAAATGCCAGGTCTGTACCAATTTTCTCTCCAAACCCGGACTAGAAACTTCAAGATCATAGGAAAAAGGCAATGGATCCTCCATATCCAATTCTAAAGAAAGGGCTTGGGAAACCCGAGAACAATCATCTAATGAAATGCCCTGCCCAGAGACAGATGATTTCCCAGATGGCGGAGCAATAAAAACCCGCAGGGTTTTGCGTCCAGAACCTAAAGCAAGCTCTAGATCATAAAGCCGCAAACCCTCACGCTCCACAATTTTGGAGGCAAGTTTTCGTAAGTGCTCCAGCAATTCGACGGAAAGCATAGCAGTCCTACCCTATTAAACTTAAATCGATTTACTCGATTCAATTTCATTCAAAATCCAATAAAAAAAAAGTGGGCGAAACAAACGCCCACTTGGCGCAATGATAATGATTTTATTCACGCAAATCAAGAACTAATTGAAAGTCGGTCCCACCATCACAATAACTCTAGGGGCCACAACCCAGTTGGTAACACAATGTAAAACACAGGGAGGCGAGAAAACACTGCTATCTCAAAAACACCGTGAATTAAAAGCGGAATTCGCCTACCAAACCTAACTGAGTATAGTTAAAGCTTTCAATGGCCTTATCTGATCGATAAACTGATCGAGAAAAGCCTCTCTGTAAGCCAGAATTGACAGGCCGATTGTATACATTATTAAAGTAACGAAAATCAAACCCCACACTCACATCGTTAGAGACGGCCATTTTAATACCTGTGGCAAATCCAAAATCGATTGCGTGAGATTGAGCATCGTTATTGGGTATTGCAAACTGAACATCACTAAAGGTTCGGTAGGTGTAGGCTACCAAAGCGCCTATGTAAGGTTCAAAAAATCCTCGGATGGGAACATATTTCACAAGGAGATTGGCTTGGTATTGATTCATCTTCGTAATGCGAGGATATTGGATCCAACCATAATAAGGATCAAAGAACCAACCCCCATCACGTTGTTCTACATCAAATTCGGAAAACATAAATCCCCCAGCAACGTCAATAGACTCCCTCACCTGCTTCCCAAACTGAATTCCCAACGAATACTGTCCCCGGACATTAACCACCCCTGGATAATCCCCCAATCCCAAAACCACCTCCAACTGATTACGACCCGAAATAACCTCATTCCCTGGCTCATAATCATGATCATCAGTTGCCACCACTTGTGCTTCAATATCAGCTATACCCTCCTCTTTAATGGCTCTTTTCTTTTGGCGCACACTTTGAGCAGAAGACGAGTTTTCAATTAAAGCAGAGTCAACAAAATCACCTTGCGCTTTATTGTTTATTACTGGTTCGTTTACATCTTCGTGATTCTTTTCATTGTTACTAAAAAGCCCCTGAGATAATTTTTGAGCCCGTTTTTTTTCGTCCTCCAATCGTGCCGACTCCAAAGTTTCCACAACTTTAATTTCATTTTGTTTCTCAAGTTTTTTGCGAGAATCACGCAACGAACGAACCCCACCCATCAAATCCTCATCGTAACTATCCACAAAATCCTCAGATGCCTGGGATTTGGGCAACCCACTTTTTCGAACAGGAGCTGCATCCTGCTGCAATCCCCCTCCAGCATTGATGTTTATATTAATGTTAGCCATCCCTTGAGAGGGTACACCAACTCGGTTAAATTCGTTAGAATTTCCGGATTGATCACGATTCAGGGGATTATCTGTATTGGTCTGAGTGGCTTTTGTATTTCTATTATTGTTGCTATCATTAGATTTATTTGATGGAATATTGCGCTGCAGATTGGTTCCGACATTTCCTTCTACATCTTTATCTTTCATAATCTCAGCTGTTAACTCCGCTTCGATTTGCTCATCAACGCCATAATCTTCCTGTTGCTGTTGGGCTCGAACCTCCAAAAAGCCAAAGAACGCTACCACCAAAATACCTTGAAGGGTGACCATTTTTGTCGCTAAGGAAGCCATAATGTCCTCCAAAATGGGAAGTTAAATTGCTTTGCCCTCTTTCCTGCAAAAACGGTTCCTAAAAAAAATCCAAAAATAAGGATTTAAAATCCAAGGCAGCCTTAAACCGCGACGAAATTTTTAACACTCAGACGTTTTTGGTCCCCAAAATACGAAAGGGGCTCGTCAATTCCCTTATTTCTCAAGAAAGCCAAATACCCGAGCACATTCTATCATCGCCTTTTCAACAGGTTTGGCGATCAGTTTATTAAATACTCCTTGAATTTGGTCGGCATGATTTTGCAGCACAACAGGTTCCACACTAGTGATCCCATGATACGTAAATGAATGAATGGATTGGTTACCCACACTTTTCATGGGTTGAATGTCAAAATTACGCAAAAATCGATTGTTCCATTCCACAAGGGTTGGGAAAACGAAAATCAATAAAGCAGTGGCAAAAACGAGAGCATAAGGCTTATGGATTTGCCAAACATAATAATTAATCAAAAAGCCAAAAGAAATAAAATACGGAAAATTTCGATAATGTTTGTTCATATTATAAATCAAGTCGGGAATAAAGGGAATGTTCCGATTTAACCAACCCAACAAACCAGGAAAATAGGACTCATTTTCATTCCGAAAAAAAGTCTCAAAGAATTTGAGCGCCCTTGCTACCCCTGATCCATATTTGTAGCGTAAAACCGCCTTCCGAACCTTTTGAAAATAACCAGGATACTCACTATTTAAAGCAGATGCCTCCTCGTTTCTTACCGTCTCATCTAAGTAACTTGCTACAAAGTGCTTATAAAACATCCGCGATTCCTCAAACGCCCTATCCCACTGATTTAACCGACTTAAATACATACGAGATCGCTTAGTATTTACCTCAGCTATCGTATTTAAAATAGCCTTAACAAGCGCCTTTCGAACAAATTCCGATTGTTCAGGATCTTCAATTAATAGGTTATTCGCCTGGGCCATTTGTTGGGCCACAAAAAACTTAAATTGGGTATCCCTAATCCATTGTCTTTTTTTATTAGCAATGGTGTTTTGAACCTTAGGGTCATTGGCTAACTCATTTTGAGTTACCTGAAATATTTCATCCCAAATTTCATCGTGGGCCCCAGGCTCCTCCTGCCGAGATGCAGACCAATATTGATACGCCCAATCCCGAACCTTTTTCCACTGGCGTTCTTCCAAAAAATCCATTTGGGGAGGACGAAATTGAAAAATAGCCCTCCGCTCCTGATCTCGTTCCTTAAGCCTCATCCCCACTTGAAGGATCTGCAAATGATTTAAAAAGCGATCACGGCTCCATGTGTTGTTATCTCCTGCCTTACGTTCCAGTAACCTCCGAGCCCGTTCGCGATAAGGCGCTTCTAACTCACCTGATAACAAAAAATACTGCCGCGAGAGAAGCGACATAAAGGTAAAATGGAACAACCGCATCCCTGCCATGGCAGCATCTAATGATCCCGCTTTCTTCAACCAACTTTCAGGTAACAAAGAAGCAATATCAATGTTACCCAACTCTTCCACACCTCCTACTTGGGAACCTAAAAATAAAACATAGTTAATGTCGCGGACCTCACGGGAGCCCTCACTGAGAAAAAAAGAAAGAACAGCTTTTAATCCGTCCCAAAGTCCCAGCTTGCCCGAAGATTTTGCACTCTCTACTGATTTAAGAATCTGTTGACGTAACTCCTTTGAGGCCCAATCACTTGAAAGAACATCCCAAACTCTCCCTGCGATATGACTAGGAATTCCTCTATTTTCCTTAGCCCATCTCAAAAGTTGAAGGGTCTGACGACCAACTTCCGTATTCTCCTTTTCTTGAATTTTTCTGGCAATTTCTATGGCATGATCTAAAGCCGAAGGAATCAGTCCCCATCCTTGAGCTTTCAAAGCAAATTTTTTATTTTGTAGTTGCTGTGGGATAGCACCGGTTAGGTAATCCGCCGAGTAACCTTGAATTTTTACAATCCATTCAAAAAAAGAGGTTGGATCATAGAGAAAATCACTCGAGTCAGGGAGTTTTAACAGGCGAAATATCTTTTGCAACTCCTCCTGGGTTAACTCTTCAAGCAGCGGCTTGTTCTCCACCGCATCAGGATTTTTCCCCATTGAAATCATACGCCGCTCTGCTTCGCGTTGAGCCGGTAACATATGAAGGCCTTTTACATGCGAGGAATAGACAAAGGCACCTGACTGTAAATAAGATAAAAAATTCCTCAAGACTTCCGAAGAAGCAAAAGCAGCGGCAGTAGCGCCACCCGCCACTCCCAATCCATAATGATAAGCCAACCAAGGGGCAAAAACGAATAAGGTCAGTGCTAGCAAAGTAGAATAAAAAGCCCCATGCATCCATCCCAAAAACAGCGTCCTATGATTCATTGGAATTTGACTCGCATGGCGCATTTGGTAACGAAAGGTAAGATCCCATAATTTGTGCACCATCCGATTCATGGGAAACAAACGATCTTTAACTAACTCCAATACAAAACGCACAGTCTGGGGAAGAAAGGCATATGAAAAATAAAAACCATGAGCCAACTCATGAAATATCCCCTTAAATTCCTGTTTTATCTGACCATAAAAACCTAAGCCTTGCTTGGGATATTTTTTTTGAAAGTATTCTCGATGAATGGTGTATTTTAAAGTAATACTCATAGTAACAACACCAGCCATGATCATTCCCACTGTTTGAACAACGGTAGCGAAGTTTTGAGGTATTAAATTTTTTACAAACTCCGGTTCGTAGATTGCGGCAGCTAGAGCACCAAAACTTCCATACAACACAGTGGGAACAGCCCATTGCCTACGCCAATTTTCCCAATGCGCAACCAGCTTTTTCCAACGAGTAACATTGCTTTTACCCAGTAACGACTGGTCGTTAAGCTTATCGTCATCTCCCCAAGCAGGAACAATAAATTTACTAAGTAACAGGTTAAAAATATTAATGTTACTTTTCTGTTGTAAAAACGGATCGGACCGATAAGCAAACCGAATCTGATGAGGTAACTTTCCAGAGCAGACCAACCCAAATCCCATCGTAAAATGGCTTGCCGGTAACGGAGGAAATGGAGAGGGCAATTTACCCGTTTCCAAAATTTCTGCAGTTTGAGCTAAAAGTAAGTTATTGCGTTGTAAATGTTCCAATAAAGCCACATCTTCAAGATCAATGGAAAGAACATCCCCTTGTTGATCCCGAAGATGTAGCTGCTGTACTAACACATCCTCAACAATTGATATCGGCTTCACACCAGTCCACCCATTTCCTGGCAAAGGAAAGAAGAACACAGGAACAGGCCTTCTTGAGCGACTAGATTCCTTCCATTCATCCTTTCGGATAAAAAACAAACCTTGATTAAATTGCAGTTCATCCGGCCATTTGCTATCAAATAGTGCACCATCGATGGACTGAAACAGAACATAGTCCTGAGTTTCGGCAAGCACTGTAAAGTTTTGATTAAGCCTCCAACCTAACTTCTGATCACCAAAAACTAACAAAACAGATCCACTCGTTCTGGAAAAACAGAATGAATCAGAGGTACAGGCCAAATCAGGTTGAGATTCCCATGCCTGACTCCTCATAAAGAAAGGATCATCATCTAATAGGCTTTCCGGGACCTGGGGAAATTGAGGATCAGGCAGACTCAAAAAGGTTTGAACTAAACCCGGATTCTGATAATCCAACATCGCCCAATACAAAAGACTAAAATCCTCTGCGGCGTTTAATACAGACCGAGAGGAGGAGGCCTTTCCAGAAACTCGTGGGTGGGCCTCTAACTGACTATGAGAATGAGTAGCAGGGGAATCTCCAATCGAACTACCCAAAACGGCATGCGCCTGTTGCCCGCGCGAACCAAGGGGAGCAAAAACCAAATTAAATATTAACGAAAAATGAACCACGCCCGCAAGTCGCCGCAACATTGTGACTCATTTAAAGCTATGGGCGATATCAATGTCAAACGAACTTCTTGTTAGTAGGAAAAATTTATGCAACCCAATCAACAAAAGGTCTCTCATCCACGATGAAGCTTCTTAACACATTCTTAATATCGCAATGCCCCTTTACCCCCCTTAAGAATGGATTAATCTATCGCTAATAAACTTTCGCTAATAAACTTTATAAAAAAATTAAAATAAACCATTTGAGGGAATATCGATGAAACAAATTCATTGTGGTAAAGGCAGACAAAGCTTACTTTCTGTTACCATTCTAGGGATTCTGATTCTGTTTGGAGTGGGGCCATTAAGTTGGGGTAAGGACTTAAATCAAAGATTGGGAATTGGAACCCAATCCCACCAATTGGGACAATCTGCTTTAATTCAATACCATCCCAGTCGTAACTTTACTTGGGCTGGTCAACTCGGTTTTGATAGTGGCAACACAGCATCATACAGCTTTTTTGCAGCGTCCCTTCGCCGTAATCTCATTTATGAGTATCATCTTAACGCCTTTTTAGGAATGAAATTGAGTTACCAAAACTTTAAAAATGTGACCGCCGACTCGGGGTTTTCACTGGCTGCTACTGCAGGGGTGGAGTTTTTCTTGCAAGAATTGGAGAATCTAGGATGGGTCATCGAACTTGGTGTTGAGTTACTCACGTTAGGCAACAACACCCAGATTCGAACAATAGGTGGTTTGCAGCAATTAGGTATCGTTTTTTATTTTTAATTTTTAATTTTTAATTTTTATCTTTGTTTATTTGTATGAAAAAATGAATGAAAGGGGAGAAAGATGAACCCACAGATTATTAAAACCGATACAGCCCCTCAAGCCATTGGGCCATACTCTCAAGCAGTAAGGGTTGGACCCTTCTTGTGGTGTAGTGGCCAAATCGCTTTGTTGCCTAATGGGGAGCATCTTTTTGAAAAAGGCATTGAGGAACAGACAGAACAGGTTTTGAAGAATATTGAAAATATTTTATCCGCAGCCGGTTACCAAATGCAGCATATTGTGAAAACAACGATATTCCTTAAGGAAATGAGTGATTTCCAGAAGGTGAACGAGATTTACGGAAGGTATTTTCCAGTGAATCCCCCTGCGCGCAGTACAGTGGCCGTAAAGGAACTGCCTCGGGGGGCAAAAGTGGAAATTGAGGTAATTGCCTATAAAGGTTAGAAAAAAATATCTTGTTTTTATCCTTGGCATTTTGGGAGTTAGTGGGATTGGCGTGTTTCATATTCGTCAATCTTATATTTGGGTAACCCAGTATCCCGTTGAAAACGGTTTGGTTTATGAAAATGCTGATTGTGGTGTGGTACTAACAGGAGGTAAAGGGCGACTGCGTTGGGCTCTTGAGATATTGAGAAAGGGCAGAATCCAACATCTCATCATCTCGGGAGCCAATCCAGAAACCCATTTA
>JANWYU010000110.1 GCA_025055135.1 Pseudobdellovibrionaceae bacterium
TATGAAAAAAATACTTTTTTTCGCTGGGTTATGTGTTTTAAATTATGCGCAATTAGTCCTACAACGCCATTTTGGTTTACGTTTACAGGCTGGTCTCAGTGAGGGCAGTGCCTATTTTTGGCTATTAATGGCTGTTTTTACTCTGTTAATCCTGGCGATGAAACCCTTTGTTATTGGGGGATACTTGTGGGCCTGGGATCGTATTGAGTTGGGACCAGGGGAGATCATTCAGGGAATTAAAGAAAATATGAGGGTATTTGGTTCGGTGCTGATGTGGGGCATATTCTTTATTGTGCCTGGCTTTATTCGTTATGTAATGCTTTATTGGTCCCTGTGGTTGGTTTTTTTGGATATTGAATATAAAAGTGGTAATAAAGACTTGTTACAGGCTGCTGTGCAGCTTTTTCGCGAAAGGCCCCTATTGACCTTGGGGTACTTGGTTTTGTTTGATGTGCTTCTGGTTCTTCTGATTGAAGCCTTTTTTGGTATTGACTCCCATCGGGAGACGGTGTTTTGGGATATGGCATGGAATGCCTTTGCAACCAGCTTTGTGGGTTTGATCTATCTGATTTTAGCCGAACGAATCGTAAGGCGCTTTTTAAATTTACCTAGCAATTTGTCTAGGGTGTAAATGACTTGTTGGTTCGTACTCAATGCGCTGATACACTAAGATAAGTGCATCGCGCTCTTCCTATTCTTTTCTATGTCTTTTGTGGATTCCCACTATTTGGTAATGGAATTTTGTCTTTGGTGTGGGCCGAACAAAAAAAGCCACAGGATTTGAAGCCATTTCTGTATGTTGATGAGCAGGGACGGAGACGTCTGGCCCTCATGGGATTGGTGAAGGAGGCGCAGGAGGCTATTCCGGTCCATCTTTTTCCAGAACTATGGGACTCTGAGGCAGAAGATCCCGTGGTTGTCATCAAACAGTTTTCTCAAGGGCCGCAAAAGGGTTGGCAAGAGTGGATTATCAAGCCTGCTGAGGGAAATGGGGATGAGGCTTTATTACTGGTGCATCCCGAGCGATGGGACGTTTTTCGTATTCGATGGTCCGATCACCGTGGTAGGTTTCAATATGACTTTTACTGGCATCCGGCAACCCGACCTCTTGCCTTTTTGAATCAACTCCTACCTGACGAGGGCTTAATGGAACGAGCTAGAAGGCGCTTTTCGTTTCTGCCCATTCAGGATTTGAAAAAAATGAGCGAATCCCAACAAAACCTTTACTGGTCGCTGTGGCAAAAGGCTCTTGTTGTTGCTGAAGAATTTGATCAATCCCAATCCCACAATGTTCTTTGGATTCCTTTTAGAGATTCCGGAGATTCCTCGTTTGTTTCTCAGTACCTGTTACCACCGTTTTTTGGAGTTATTGGAGTCAATTTGGCTTATGGATCAGGCGCTTCTCGCTTGGACGGTAGGGAATGTATTGTGGCAGGTTGGGTTAGTCGATTTGAAACTGTTGGTGGCAGAACAGTGTGTAAGTTAGAGGGTGGGATGAGGGTGAGCGGCCAAGTTGTGTGTAACCCCGACCTGTTTGGTAAAAATGTGACCATTTCGGGAAGTTCCGGTTCCAATTATACAGAGCAATGCGTTCGTAAGGTAACAGGGCAACCTCATTTGTTAAAAAGCGTGTTATCTGACTTGTCTGGAGATTTGAATGCAAGGAAAAGTCAATTATCTCGGGTGCTGAATGAAAGAATGGAAAGGTGTTTGCGTCATTCAGCTCTTGATCAGAGAAGTGTTTGTGAGCAGTTGTTGCAGTATCAAAAAAAGATTTTAGACCTGTCCTGTAATGCGTCGTCCTCTGAATCGCATTTACCTCCTGAGGTCTGTGGATCATCCCCTTCGGAGCCTTCCGCGCTAGCTGCTTCTACGACTCCTCTTGCCCCCGCGACTTCTACAACGCCTTCTTCTACCGAGACACCGTCGTCTAAACCTAACGATCTTCCTTCTTGTGAAGATACGTTGTTTGGCCTTCCAAGCAGTAACCAAGGACTTCATTGCGGAACCGAAAATCCTGTACAAAACGAGCAGTGTTGGAATGATAGTAGTAAACTAAAAGAGCGGCGTTACTTTTGTCATTGTAAGAGTGGCTATGGTGAAGAGTATAGAAATACATCGAAGCCAATAGGCTGTTTTTTAAAATCCGAGTCAAAATCATCGACATCATCACGTGCTTCCTCCAAACGAAGTAAGGATGTTACCAAAAGAGATCGTTGGTTTCAGCCCTGGATGGGTGTTACTTTGGCAGCCGTTTTTGGTTACACTATGTGGTACCTAACCCAGAAAGAAATGATGAAGCAGGTTTATAATATGTTTACTCCCAAAACATCAGCACCACCGTTACCACCTCCTGGGCTCACCCCGGTGGTTCCCCCGCCACCGGGCTCTGTTGCCCCTCCTCCTCCGGTGGACATCAATCGTCCCGCACCCCCTGGGGTGCGTTAATGGTCTATTAGGATGGGCGGCTGCACAGGGCCCAGGTTCGTGCGCTTCCTAGGGCTTCAGGCCAGAGGCTTGTATGGTAGGCAATTTCTAGCCACGATTGTTTTAGGGGCTCTGGTAACTGATTGTACAGTTCATCGAAGGGTCCGATAATGGGATCTAAAGCAGCAACAAATTGAATTTGGGCAGGCACTTGTTTGTACAAGTCCAAAATGGTTTCTAGCTTATCAAAGTTACCATGGAATACGCCCTCTAATGTGGGCTGCTTTTCGTATCCTTGAAAAAGCATTTCTTGAAATTCTTTTAATTTATTATGAACGAAACCGGGATCATTTTTGAGAAGGTAACTCAGGTATCCGATACGCGACAAGAAGATAGCAAATACTTGGCCTTCCTTGGATAGCATTTGATGGCTTTTAATAAGTAACGTTTTTCGTTGGTCTTTATCAAATAAATGATACAAAGGTCCCATCAGAAGGATACGGTCAAACTGAGCGGTTAATTGGTATATGGCTGTTTCATCACCTTGGATTACTGTTAGTTGTGTGCCCCAAGTTTCTTTTAAATGTTCTAGCTGCTGAACGAGTCGGGGCACTGGTTCTACGGCGGTAACCTCATGCCCTTTTTGTAAGAGCCATTTTGTATAATAGCCAGCACCTGCCCCAACCTCTAGAATTTTGAGAGATCCCGAATTGGTTTGGGTGAGTTTGGTCAAATATTTTATGGTTACATCAAATTCCAATTGATGTCTTTGATGTCTTAGATGTTCGTCATTATTACTGTAGTAAGTAACCAATGAAGGCGTAATGGGTGGAGGTGACATTACAAAAAAATCCCTAGTTAATTGGCATTTTTACGATGACTCTTACTTCATCCTTGACCCCAACTCCCATGTAACGAATCCCTTTGATCTCAAAATCGCTCAATTTTAGAGGAAATTCGGCTTCCAAAATATTTTTTTCAATTTTATAAGTGCCTTGAATTTTTTTGGTAATACCCCTAATTTCAATTTCTCCATCTCCCTTTCCATCAACGCCTTTTCCGACTTTTAGGGTGGCGTAAGGATATTTTTTAACATCTAAATATTTATCCTTCATATGTTCATCCCTGAGTTTAATTCCAGTTTCTAGCGTATTAAGAGGAACTTTAATATTTTGTGCGGACACCTCATTATTTTTTACAGTAACTTTACCTTCAATGGTTTTGGTTTTTGCATCGAACTGCCCTGCCGGAGATAATTTCAATTTTACCACAACCTCTTGGCCATAAGAGTGAGGGGTTCCCAACCCGATGCTCAAAATGAAAACGATCAAAACCAAAAAGACGCGCTGGTAAGTCATTTCTTCCTCCTTTTGTTTACATATTAATGGTTAATGGTTTAATTATAAATACATTTTAACGGAACTGAATTAAGGTAGGGTTATAAAAATGGTAGCTTAAACAATATAAAAGATGAACGTTCATGTCTCAGATACCAAAAAAATTTGATTGGGTTATTGTTGGGGGAGGATTAGCAGGAAAGTTGGCGGCGTATTTTTTGTGTCGTCTGAGGCCGACCTGGTCAGTAGCTTTAATTGAGAAGAACCACGGTTGGTCAATACATCATACGTGGAGCTGTTTTGAAACTGATGTTCCTTCCACTTTGAAGGGAAAATGGGAGGATTTAAATCCTTATTTTTGGTCTAAACATAAAGTGTATTTTCCTCAATTTGAAAGGACACTGGATATTGGTTACTACAGTTTACGGGAGCAGGATTTAAATCAGGTTATTACAAACACACCAAATCTTACCACCTTTCTAGGTTACCAAGCGCTAACTTCCTCTCAAAGCCAAAAATCTCTTAATGTTTTATTTACGAAATCTGAGGAGCCTTTGATGCTTCAACTTCAATCTTCTGATGGTCAAGGAGCACCTCTTACTATAGAGTCTCTGAAGCTTGTTCTAGCCACGGGGTGGCCACCCATCAGTGGTCCAGTTGGTTATCAGAAGTTTGTGGGATGGGAGGTTCGCACTACTGATGAACATGGTCTTGAGTTTCCCGTTTTAATGGATGCACGTGTTCCCCAAACAGATGGTTACCGATTTTTTTATGTGCTACCTTTTACAAAAAATACCTTACTGATCGAAGATACTTACTACAGTGATTCTTCTCATTTGAGCGAGGATTTGATAGCCCCCAACATCTATAAATATGCCAGTCAAAATGGATGGAAAATAGCTGATGTACTATACCGAGAAACTGGGGTGTTACCGATCCCATTGTTTAAAAGTAGTTTTAATGTAAGTTACAACTTTGACTTCCGTATTGTGAGTTTGGGGACCTGTGCAGGACATTTTCATCCGGTAACTGGGTACAGCCTTCCTGTATTTTTGAAACAGTGGGCCTTATTTGAGCAAAAATTGCAAGATGGTGGTATCTCAGTGAGGAAAAAAATGTTACCCTGTTTCTCAAGGGCGGATTGGGGTTATCGTATGTTAAATCGATTTATGTGGTATGGGGCCACCAGTCAAAATCGGCGGGTATTTTTTGCTTTTTTCTATCAAAAAAAGGCCCAAGGGTTAATTTGCCGCTTTTATAGTCATAATATGAGCCTAAGGGATTGGCTTTCTTTTTATGCCTCTTGGCCGCCACCAATTTCTTTGACCTTTGCCCTGAGGGCTATGTTAAAATCCGTAGCATTATGGATGGTCAGGTGTTGGCGCTCAGTTTTGGCTTAACAAGTGTCCTAGGGGTTGCAGGATTTTTTTTGTTTAGAATGTGGGCGATCCGAGCGGCTCGGCAAGAGGAAGAGGCTTTAATCCAGGATGCCAGGCAGCAATTGGAGATGGTGGAATTAGAACTTCAGGAAAAGACCCGGGAGTTGGAGCAGGAGATTTTTGGTCCTCATGAGAAGGAGTTGGCTCAATTAGAGGAGAATATTGAGGATAGGGAGCAACAGCTGACCTTAGAGGAGGCTCGGCTTGATCAGGTAAGAAAGGAGTTGCAGGCGCATCTTACGCAACTGCAAAACAAAGTAGGATCTTACGAGGAAAAGTTTCTTGCCTTTCAGGACCAGGTAACTCAATTACGATTGCGCAAAGTTAACTTGAGCCAGCAGTTTCGCAAAGAATTGGTGCAAAAGCTTCACGTGCGAGTAGAGGAATTGTTAGAAAGGCTAGCCGAATCGGAGTTGCAATATTGGCAAAATTATTATTCTCGGTGGGTGCGCTCTCAGGAGTTAATGTATCAGGATCAAGCTGAGGTGCGAGCAAAAAATTACTTAGCGAGAAGTTTGATTCGGTTTCATCGCCCCTATTGTGCTGAACGGGGTATTCCCTATGTTACCTTCACAGAGGATGAACTACAGGAAATGAGATCCAAATTTTCTGATTCTGTTTTAGAGCAGATTTCTCAGATTGTAGGGTGTGACCTTATCTTTTCTATCGAGCGACAAATGATTATTGTTGGCGGATATGACCCGGTTCGCCGCGAATTTGCTCGACGTCTTTTAGAGCGGTGTCGTAGGGAAAAAAATCTTGAGGAAAGATTACATCTCCTAGCTACCCAAGTGAAAAAGGAGTTGTTACAAAATATCAAGCGGGATGGCGATCTTTTGGCTAAGGAGTTGGGGCTTAAAAACTTGCATGTGGAAATTCGTAAAATGATGGGAAGTTTACGGTATCGTTACTCCTTTACTCAAAACCAATATTTTCATTGTGCAGAGGTAGGTTGGTTGGCAGGTTTAATGGCCAGTGAGTTAAAATTAGACTCTCTTGTGGCTCGTCGGGCGGGAATGCTGCATGATTTGGGTAAGGCCATGGATCACGAGTTTGAGGGCGGGCATGCTGTGATTGGGGCAAATTTTATCGAAAAATATGGTGAGTCAGCGGATGTCGTGCATGCGGTAAGGGCCCATCACTATGACGAAACTCCCTCCACCCCATTAGCCTTTTTGGTTATTGCAGCCGATGCCGTGTCGGGAGGTCGACCCGGTGCTCGGAGGTCGACTGTTGAATCTTTTACTCAAAAAGTTACCGACTTACAAAATATTGCGTACTCCTTTCCTGAAGTTCGTGATTGTATTGTTCTTAATGGGGGCCGAGAGTGTCGTGTTACTGTTGATAGTCAGAAAACGACTGATCGAGATGCCTTGTTACTAGCGCGAGCCATCGCTCAAAAAATTGAGGCGGAATGTAGTTATCCAGGTCAAATTAAGGTTGTTGTAATGCGTCAGACATGGGTTCATGAGACAAAAAATCTATCGAAGGCTTCGCCAAAGTGATTTTTTGTCCCATTTTTTTCTAAAAATCCGTTGTTTTTGGCTATCTTTTTTGGCAAACAATTTGAATTAGCCTTAAGTAGAAGAGAAGGAAAAGTGGGTTAAATCAAATAACCTGAAGGGAAAGGGGGAAATATGAGAAAACCTATGAAAAGCATGTTACTTTTCTTCGTCGTTCTTGTGGTCGGTGGGGCTTGGGCAGGCAGTTCCAGTGTTGGAGGTGAAGAAAGACTGAGTGTGGAAAGGTCGGTAACAAGGGAGGGTAGCTCCACAGCAAAGTTAGACCGTCTTCCAGAGGGAGTTGTTGAAAAGCCTAAGGAAGTAGTGGTAGGGATCTCAGACGTTTTTATTCCAAGTGGCTTTGACTCGACTTCAGAGGCCTATGTGGTGGTCAGTGGGGTTTTTCCAAATGGGTGTTATCGTTGGTCGAGGGCAGAGGTGGAACGAAAGGGCAACAATCTTCATGAGGTGAGATCGTACGCTTATGTTCAACCTGGGATGTGCCTGATGGTGTTAGTTCCATTTACAAAAGAGGTACAACTGGGGGTATTAGAATCGGGTACTCATCGCATTCGCTTTGTTAATGGGGATGGTACCTACTTAGAGCGGACTTTAGTAGTTGAGTAATATTGAGTCATTGGCAAAATCAGGTGAATCCATTGAAGAACAGGTGACTTGTGCCTGTTAAGGCGATACTATGAGACGAGTGAGCATTCGCAAACTATGACTCTGAAGGTTTTAGGATTGCGAATGCTTGCTGTTTTTATTGGGGGGGAAAATGGTTCGCACAGGTGCAGTTTTTATTTTTTGGGTCTATGTCCTCCTGCTGTGGTCATGTGGAAGATCTTCGTCCCACATTTGGGTTAGGACTTGGTACAACGATTCATCAGGGACATCTCAAGCACCGGAATTCATAGATCATCCCTCACTCAGTGAAGTGGATCGTCAAATATTAGTGGGGAAAAATAAAATTGAGTTTTCTGAACAAAAGCTTGGTCGCACCATTATTTCAGACAGTCACTTATACAAAGTCATGGATTTGGAAAAGGGTCAGTTACGATTTGTTCGCTTACAGTCATCGTTTCCTCCAACCCTTGGGGCGTGGACTAGTGAAGAGACTCAAAAAATAGCAGAGGAGGGAGAGGTTTTATACCAGCGTCGCGGCCAGTTTTTTGAGCAATTGCGCAGAAAGTATGCCCAATTTCGCGATATTGAGCTGTTAGAGGCAATTAGGGTGATCTATCGACCACAGCAGGGCTTCTTTTATCAGTTGCGTTTTATTCCTTCAGGTCAATGGTTGGCACAGGAGTGTGATGTTTTAGTTACTTTGGCCATTGATGAATGCCGCAAAATTTCCATGGACTTTGAGGTTCCTGCTTGGGTTTATACTCTAAATAATTTGGAGGAACTAAGGGAAGTTTTATTAAGACATGTGGTAGCTATTCGCCCTACGGAGATTGGGGGACAACAGATATTGGTAAGATCCCAGAGTGGCATACCATTTAACCCAAAGCAATTGCCCTTGCGCTTTGAAAAAAATGATCCGCGCTTTGATCAGGTCCAGGTCTATTATTGGTTGGATCGGGGGCTTGAGGTAGCCAAACAGTTCCAAATTCACTTACCGGTACCTATTGAAATTGAAACCTTTGTGGGATTTCCTCAAAACACCAACGCTGCATTTACTTTTAAAAATCAAATCCGCTTAGGGCGAGGTGATGGCCGTGTCTATCAGGATTTGGCTCATGACCCATCCATCATTTTGCATGAGTTGGGCCATGTGTTTGCCCACTTTTTGGCATACTTGCCTACAGAGGGACAGGGTGGATCGATCAACGAGGGAGTGGCAGATTATTTTGCTGCGGCCCTAACTGATTCACCCCTGATGGGGCAAAGGGCATATCGCTTAGGACCGTTCCGTCGCAATATTGATCAAGTGGTAAGATTCGATCAGTTGAGTAATCGGCTTTATCAGGATAGTTTGTTGGTCAGTTCATTGATGTGGGAAATTCATAAGAAGATTGGTGCCCAAAAGGGATTAAGGCTTTTATTTGATACGCTCACTTTGTTAGGTCCTGCCACTGAAATTCGTGAATGGGGTAGGGCTTTGGTTCGGGGCATGGCATTTTTAAGTTCAGAAGAGCAGGCCTTCATTCGCAGTATTATGCAAAAAAGAAATTGGCCTGAGGAGTTTTAATATGTTTTGTGGATTTTTTAGTTTGAGCTGTTTTAAACGATTGTATCAAGGGTTACTGGTTGTTGGGTTCATTCTGTTTTGGGGAGAGATGGCCCAGGCCATAAATGTTGATCCCCGTCACCCATTAGTGGGATCTTGGCATTTTGAATCATATATTTTGGATGGGGTTGAGTTACCCAAGCCCAATCCAAATTTGAAGATTGAATTTCATTTTTATACAGATGGCGTGAGCCGTTTATATTGGTATCGCACTAATGAGAAGGGATTTTGTGACCGCTATGCGTACTATAATACGACGGATACTGATATTCATGAGTTGATCTTTTGGGTTAATCCTCAAAATCGATCTGATTGCGCCAAAGATCCTGATATGCAGGTGGGACGCGAAAGTGTAACTCCCTATCGGATTGATGCACAGGGGCGGTTGTTAACTAGGGTTTATGTGGGACAATGGGATGTGTGGTATGTTTGGGTTAAGCAGCATTATGGGGAGTGATTTGAAGGTGTGAAAGGCAGTGGGTTATGGAAGCAAAGGTAGTGTGGCAAGGACATAAGATGAGATTTGAAGGGGAATCGCGAGGACTAAAGACCCAAATGGACTCGAAGCCTCCCTTTGGTGACGATTCGGCTCCCAGTCCAAAAGAGTTGGTTTTGCAAGGTTTGTGTGGTTGCACTGCTATGGATGTGCTTGCCTTACTCAAAAAGTATAAGCAGACGGTAACTTATTTAGAAGTCCGAGTTACCACTGAGTTAACCAAGGAACATCCCATGGTTTTTACTGATCTTAAATTACAGTATATTATTCGGGGACCGGAAGACCCAGAGAAAGTCAAAGAGGCTGTATCTTTGTCTCGCAACAAGTATTGTGGAGTAATCGCAATGCTTGAAAAAAACTCTAAGGTTGATTATGAAATTGTTCTTTCTTAATAGTGGACATTCGGATGTTGTAAAATGTTCCAATGAGAAAGCCGGAAAAAAAGCCGCCTAAGTGAGCAAGG
>JANWYU010000126.1 GCA_025055135.1 Pseudobdellovibrionaceae bacterium
GCAGCGACGCCATCAAAAAATTATTGAAGAAGCTCCTGCTATTTCTCTTTCTGATGGTTTAAGACAAAAAATCATACAAGCGGCTCGTCAGTTAATTGCCCACACCGATTATCGAAGCGCAGCCACGGTGGAGTTTTTAGTCCAGGATGACGCCTTTTATTTATTGGAGGTAAATACCCGATTACAGGTGGAACATCCGGTAACGGAAATGGTGATGGGGGTTGATTTAGTTAAGGCTCAGCTTTTAACGGCTTTAGAGTCTTTTCGTTTTTCTCAAGAACAAATTCATAGGCCTCGAGGGCATGCGATTGAATGTCGCATTTATGCCGAAAATCCCTATCTAGGGGGTATTCCTAGTACGGGTGAGTTGGGATTTGTAGAATGGCCCTATGGGCCTCATAGGCGCTTTGATTATGGTTTTGAGGCAGGTGATGAGATCTCTTCCTATTACGACCCAATGATTGCTAAAATTATTGTTTGGGATATGAGTCGCCCTTTGGCCATAAAAAAAATGTATAGTTGTCTTAGTGAATGTATTATTTTAGGTGTGTTTACCAACATTCCTTTTTTACGCAAAATTCTCTGTCATGAGGAATTTTTTAATGATCGCCACACAACGCAGTTTATATCACAGTATTTTTCCAACCCACTAGCTGCTGAACAATTTTCTCCAGAAGAGGAAGCTTTGCTTAAGAAAGAGATGGATAAAATTTTGAAGAGCCAGATAGGTAACAAAAAGGAAGAGAACATCAGTGCCTTCAGTAGGGAATGGCGAATGTAGGTTAGAGAAATGAATCAGATAAGTAAAAAAAAGCAACCACGTGTTTTTGCGATCCGAGTAGGGGAGCGAATTTGGGGCTATATTAACGGAAAAATTAAGGTTTGGGAGATAGGTCAATCAAAAAAAAGACATCGTTCCCATTCAGGGTCCGGTACTTCTCTTAGTAACCCAGAATGTATCGTTGCTCCAATGCCGGGGCGAATTACAAAGATTTTTGCCCAAGTCGGAAAGCCCTGTATAAAGGGTGAAGTGTTAGTGATTATGGAGGCAATGAAAATGGAATATTCACTAAAAGCAGAAATTAATGGCATCGTACAGAGGGTGCGAGTTGCGGAAGGACAGCAAGTTGCTTTAGGGGAAGTATTGGTTGATCTTGTTGTTCAGTCTGTTACTTGAGGTGTTAAGCATGGTAATTCATGATGAAGTCATCATTTGTGAGGTGGGACTGCGTGACGGGTTGCAGGCTGAAAAAATCGCCTTATCCGTGCAGGATAAGGTAACATTAGCTCAAAAATTATCATTATCAGGAATTCCTCGGGTGGAGCTTGGGTCTTTTGTGCGAACTGATCTTATTCCCCAAATGTCTGGTACTGAAGATGTAGTAAGGATAATGCGGGCATGGGCAAAGGAGAAAGGAATCACCACCCAATTTTCTGTTTTAGTTCCTAATTTAAAAGGATTAGAAAAGGCTTTGTCAGTGAATGTTGAAGAAATTGCTATATTTGCTTCAGTTACCGAGAAATTTTCATTAGCCAACTTGAATGCTTCCAGGCATGAAGTGAGGGAGAGATTGAAATTAGTTTGCAGCCAGGCCCTTTCTGCTGGAATAAAAGTGAGGGGATATTTGAGCGTAGTTTTTGGTTGTCCTTATGAGGGCCAGGTTAGAATAGATGAAGTACTTGGTGCCGTTGAGGAGCTGCTTAATATGGGTTGTTATGAGATTTCTCTGGGAGATACGATTGGAGTGGCCCATGCGGGGCAAGTGCAGACATGGTTATCGGAAATAGGCAGGCGATTCCCTTTGCGTCTGTTTGCGGGTCATTTTCATGATACAAGGGGACAGGCATTAAGTAATATTTTAGTTTCTTACCAAATGGGCATTCGAGTGTTTGATGCAAGTTTTGGGGGTTTTGGTGGATGTCCCTATGCCCCACGATCAACGGGTAACGTCGCTACCGAAGAGGTATTGTATTTATTTCAAGGTCTAGGTCAATGTACCTCAATTGACATGCATCAACTCCTTCAAGCTGCCGATTATCTTTCTCAATTAATTAATCGGCCACTTCCCTCTCGACTTGCTCGCTCCGGATTAGGTAAAAGAGGATAGAATCACCCCCCAAGCCCAGGATCCCTAATGATCATTGTTTCAATAGTGCATTTTAAAGTTTTTAAAGAATAAGAGGCAGACACTGTCCTGATTCCAATGATTTGATCAGGATTTGTGTTGCCCGGTAGGTTTTAGTCAGTGTCTCCATAGTGATTTGGTTTTTAATGTTTAATATCTTTTGCAATAACCATTCAATATTTTTAATGGTGCATACATGGTATACGTACCAAATTGATTCATTCAAATCATTCATAATACCCTGTAGTATCACCTCCAAGGCGGGCAAATAAAGGTTGTTACCGTAATCAAAAACATTCAAGAACGTAGGCGTTTCTGATACCCTAAGAAAGGAATTATTAACCCAAGCAATTTGATCGATTGATAGTTTTAGAAACTGTTTGTGCAATTGCTCAAATGCCTGTGGTGCAATTGGTGCGTCAGTAGGACTCAAATTTAAAAGCCGCAATCCGAGACTCTTATCAACTGCTTGCACCTTTTCGATCAAAAAAGTGTAGTAGTTAAAAAACCCTTTAGCTAGTGCAATCAATTGATATTCAGGGATATTTTCTTGTGAGGAGGATAATAAATTAGGTACATAAATTTTCTCAACAAGCGCAAGACCTCGTGTTACCCCAATTTTGAGAAAGGCGTGAACACCTTGTTCACTGGGTTTATTAGAAGAGAATGAATCATAGATCTGTAACAGACCTTTTACTAAAATATCGATGGTTTCTTTGAGATTATTGGTATTTTTGAAATGTTCATCGGCTCTAGCATAGGATTGTACTAAATCGGCATTTCTTTGATTGAGCCAAAGTATTTGTTCTTTTGAAAGTCCGCCCCCAATATCAGTTCCTCCTAATAATTGCAGATTTTTTTGTTGAGCGTTTAAATACCGTTGTAAGTTCTCAAAAGTTTGGGTTTGATTTTGGTACCCTAAACTTTCACCAGATTGAAAAATCAAGAAAAGAAAAATAAAAACCGTTAAAAAAATGCGAAACAATTTGTTTGGATTTTTTTTCATATGTTACCTCTGTTCTATTTATTTTCTTTAATCTTATTTTGATCCGTTATAAAAAATAATTGAAATCCCATTCCTACTACGGAGTCATTTTCGGCGCTATTCTGCCCATACTTGCTCAGTAAGTGCCTGCGAAACTCTTTAATCTCTTCTCTCATTGACTCAAACTCAGATGCTTTACATGCCAAAATAATCGAAGAACACGATCGCCATTGATAAGGTTCATGCTCCAAAGCATTCTTGGCTAGCTCCATCATTTCTCTATGAAGGGTGTTAGCAACCTGAAAGTTTTGAGGATTGTCCTTGAAGGTTACAACATCGTGGATTACTTTTAAATGTCCCGTTTCATCTTTTTCAATCATTCCAAGTGTAATCAAATCCTTGATGGCTTCTGTAACTTGATCCTTGGTCACACTACCTTTTAATTTTTTTACAATCCAATTTGGATCGTTGGTAAATTCCGGAAGAGATATTAGCTCTCTAATGGCTGCTAAATACCAAGTGGAAAGGTAGCGATACTGACTTTGTAGTACCTCCACTGCCTTAATGGTTTTTCCCCCTCTAGCTAGGTTTTTAAGGCGACCTAAATAATAAAGTTTGTCTTTTTCTGATTTGGCTTGATTGAAAAACACCAAATTTTCCAAATACTGAATTTCTTTTTCGCTTAATTGAAAGGCCCTTCCAAAACCGATAATGGAAAATTCAGAAAGATTGCGCTTACCTTCCACAATCATGCGAAAATATCCTCGAGAATTAATGCCTAATCCCGCTCTCTGTACTAAAGCTGAACGGCTAAACCTATAGTTTTTCTTTTTAAGGTATTCATACATGTCCCTGAAAAAAGACCGATAATCCAAATAGTCAAATACGTTCGGCTTCTGTTCGTTGGCCCCATTTTTCTGAGAGGTTGCTATGGCATCTGTTATTGTTTTATTCAATAAACCAACAAATTCTTCCGCCATGGTTTCCCACTCCCCAGGAGTTCAATAATTATGTGTTCAATAAAATTAAGTTGTACATAGCATCACGTGGTTGCATTAATTACGCAAATTCTAGACGGTATTATCACCAAGTGGTCTGAGTTGGAATCTTTTTGAAAAAAATTTAGTGTACAAGAGTCTACACGTCCCTTCTTGTCAAAACCGGTAAATGCCCGTATTTCTGGCAAAGTTTTCATCTAAACTGCTTAACTGTTAAATAGTATGAAATTTTTGGGATTGAAAGTCCTTTTAACTATTAAGATTTTCTTTATCAATTTAATTAATGTGTTTTTGGGGGTTGTTGGGGTACCCATCCTTCCGGCAGGTTGGTCAAAGGGTTTATGGCGTGATTCCTCCTCAGCACATTCTAGCGAATCACCCCTAATGAGTTCACCGATATCCGTGTTGGTAACTTTTTCTGAAGAGGGATGGAACTTTGCTCTTTATTGGGATGGAGTATTGGTGAGTGGTGAACCAGAGCTAACTAAAAGTCTTAGTCTTCACATCTTGCAGAATGAATTAGTGTTACTTCGAGAAAAAACAAATAAGCTGCTACCTGATCGCATTAGGAAAAAAATTAAAAATTGTGGCTTTAAAGTTATATTTTTTCGATCGATTTCTAGTATGGCTTTTAGTTCTAAGGTTACTAGAGATGGAGCAGAAGTAAGTAATCAATATTTCTTCCCTTTGTGTAAGCAAGAATCCTCAGAACAACTTCGGGTTATTTTATCAGAATCCCTAATTGGATCAAATGACTTTCAGCGCCTATTTGCGCATGAATTTTTACATATTGTTCATTATCTTTTAAACCCCAAAGAGGAACAATGGATTAGAGAGGGATTAGCTCAGTACTTTGAATATCGGGTAACAGGATTCAAAAGTAACATCTTAATTAAACATGCTATGGAACATCCATCCTCAAGTCCCACTCAGGGATTTCGTCATATATCAAGCCAAATTGATTATTCAGGTTATGGGAATTCCCTGCTGTATTTTTCTTATTTGATAAGACAATGTGGTTACGATTCTTTATTTTGGATGCTCGTGGAGGGAGGTTCGGAAGACGACTCCCCCCTACAGGGACTTAGGTTAATTGATCGTGCCTTAAAAAAACAAAATATATCCTCTCCTCCCTGTCAAAGTGCACAATCATCGTTGATTTATTTCCAACTAGCTAAGATTCACAATAGAGCTCAGCTTCGTTGGCCATATTCTTTCGAATTTTATCTTCATGATATCAAAATCAATCCTTTAAACATCAAGTTAGAGCCTATCAAAGAAGACGATATTGAGGATTTTGTTCCCTATCTTATCAATTTTCAGGTAACACGAAGAACACGATCTCACCTGGTTTTTGAGGTTGAACCTGGATCCCTTTCAAAATTTCCCAAACCAATAACAATTCCCAATGGCATGGGCCACGAATCTAAAGCCCGTTACATTATTATTTATGTTCCGGAAATGTGATATGTGTTCTTGTTGGGCTCTATTGTATACATTTGTATACGAATTTTTTACAAGCCTTCCGCCCAACTTTAATCTCGTGTTTGAATTTTTGAGTTGAAAGCTATATATGTGATCCAGCACAACGTTCTGGGTTTTTGGGAAACAAAGACGATTTACATTGGAGTTGGGAGATTATATGTTTTCTATGATAACGAACATAGAGTTAAAGAGATGGTGTCGATATTTGGTTGTTTTATTTTCTTCTATAACGTTGATTTTTGCTAGAGACATTGGTGCGCAAGTTGCCGGTGACCGTAGTCCACAACTTACTCATGTTGATATCGTCAAATCAATTCTAGAGAAGCGCTTGCCATCGAATGACGAAATTGAAGAAATGAAACGATTTTTTAATGAACAGGGGGGCAATATTTTCTTTAATTTAAGAAACTTAAATAATAAGTCATTTTCTTCGTTATCAGATGAGGCGCAGGCTTACAGAAAGGAATTTAAAAATTTGTTAAGCTCCATGTCCGATGTTGCAAAAAACAGAGCTGATTATGTCAAGTATGTTTTGGCAATAGTGTTACTATTGGATGAAAATATATCAACCTTTCCTGATAAAGTTATTATTGGTAACTTCCAAAGTACGGATTATTCCCGTCATAAAATGACGGCTCAGGCGTTGTTATTTAGATATGCGTCCAAACTACTCAACAAATATTCGAATGAAATTGCAAAAACATCTGCTGAGAACGTGTTAAACAATTGGAGTAATTATTCAATTACGTTACGGCTGATACGTATTTTAGTAGATCTTTCCTCAGAAATTCTTTTTAATCCAATTCAAGCATATTTTGTGCGATCTGCCGCTGTGTTATACATGGCGGAGCTTAATAACCTACCTAATCGAAAGGAGTATGTTAATACTATCAAATTAATTGACGGTGCTTTAAAGAATGATCAATACATTTATTCGAAGCCTTCTCCGAATCTACTGATAGAACAACACGATGTTTTGAAGTTATTGAGTTTTCCGTGGAAAGAAATTAGAGAACCTTCTCGGCGGAAGCAGTGGTGGGTGACTCAACAATCCGATGCTCAATCATTGTTAAATGTTTATTTTGATGAAATGCACAATTTACAATTAACATATCGAACATTGTTGAAAGGCTTATGATGTTGCGGAAAAAAAAAGTACAGTGGCCAAGTTTTTATTTACTCGTTAGTTAATAGGAGGATTACGGATGGGCTTATCAAGAAATTTAGCATATCTTTTTTTAATTGTAGCAACATTATTGGGTCATCATAATATGCCGTTGGCAATAG
>JANWYU010000071.1 GCA_025055135.1 Pseudobdellovibrionaceae bacterium
TCAATGAACAGATGCAGGCCATTCAAAAAGAATTAGGCGAAAAGGATGAATTTCAGCAAGAAATTATTGAACTAGAAGAAAAACTGAGAAAAAAGGCAATGCCCCAAGAGGCCAAGGATAAAATTAAAAAAGAAATTAAAAAACTAAAAATGATGTCACCCATGTCGGCTGAAGCCACAGTAGTTCGCAATTACATTGATTGGGTGCTGTCACTCCCCTGGCACGATTACGCCGAGGAACGACATGATATCAATTTTGCGAAAAAGGTCTTAAATGAAGACCACTGGGGACTAGAAAAAGTGAAAGAGAGGGTTATCGAACATTTAGCGGTTTTGACTTTAGCTCCCGATCTCAAAGGGCCTATTTTGTGTTTGGCAGGACCTCCAGGGGTAGGGAAAACGTCTTTGGGACGATCCATTGCTAGGGCATTAAACAGGCCATTTGTACGAATCTCTCTAGGGGGAGTCCGGGATGAAGCAGAAATTCGTGGTCACCGCAAAACTTATGTAGGAGCGATGCCTGGTAAAATCATTCAGGCCTTACGTCGTGTGGAAAAGGGTAACCCTGTTATGCTTCTTGATGAAATTGACAAAATGGCCTCAGACTTTCGCGGCGATCCCAGTAGTGCATTACTAGAAGTACTGGATCCTGAACAAAATTGTAATTTTCAGGATCATTATTTAGAGCTGGATTATGATCTTTCGAAAGTGATGTTTATTGCCACTGCAAATTCGTTGCATAATCTTCCTCGTCCCTTATTAGATCGGTTGGAGGTCATCTCTATTGAAGGTTACACAGAAAATGAAAAATTTCATATTGCGCAAAATTACCTAATTCCAAAACAATTAAAGAATCACGGTTTGAACAATTACGGAATCACTGTTACCGATGAAGGTATTCGACATTTAATCCGATTTTACACTCGTGAAGCAGGCGTGAGAAATCTGGAAAGACAAATTGCCACCATTGCTCGCAAATTAGCCCATGAAATAGTGAAGGCGGAAGCGATTCAGAAGCTAGATGAGGAAGAGAAAAAAACCACGTCAAAAGGAGTGCATCATATTAAAAACTTAGTGATAAATCCTAAAAAAATTTCCGATCTTCTAGGACCTGAGAAGTACAAATTTGGGAAAATTGAAAGTCAAAATGAAATTGGACTTACCAATGGAATGGCATGGACAGAGGTTGGGGGTGACCTATTAGCCGTTGAAGCAACTGTGTTACCAGGCAAAGGTAAATTTACAGTAACGGGTCAATTAGGAGACGTTATGAAAGAGTCGTGCTCAGCTGCCATGAGCTATGTGCGATCAAGAGGTCCTTTATTTGGGTTACAAAAGGAGTATTTTTACAATACGGACATCCATATTCACCTTCCTGAGGGAGCTGTTCCCAAAGATGGTCCTTCGGCGGGAATTGCGCTAACAACAAGTATTGTTTCAGCAATATTAAAAATTCCAGTTAAGCGCACCGTAGCCATGACGGGAGAAATTAGTCTAAGAGGCAAAGTGCTGCCTATTGGCGGTCTAAAGGAAAAAATTTTAGCCGCCCACCGTGGGGGAATCAAAACAATAATGATTCCAAAGGAAAACGAAAAAGACCTTAAAGACATTCCAAAAGAGGTGCTCAAAGAGCTTAAAGTAATCCTTGTGGATCACGTAGATCAGGTATTAGTTAATGCTCTTGATATTAAAAGTCCGAAGGACTTGTTTAAAACTAAGACTGAAAAATCAAGTCGCATTCGGGCCCAATACTCAGGACATGTGCATCAAACACATTAAATAAAGAAAGGTCATCACTTAGTTGACAGAGACACCGATATTTTCTAACGTTTTAATTCGGTGGAGCCTTCACTATCTAATCTCAAACCCCAACAGCTCAAAGACGGGCAAGTAACGACCCCCAAGCAGGAAAAAGGAATCATAACACACTCTGATGGCGTATTGGAAACCCTTCAGAGAGCCGAGCTCTTAACCCAGCTTGGCGAATTTCGCAAGGCCACTGCTTTGTATCAGGAAGTAAAAAAAATTTTTTTAGAGAAAGGTGATTTTGAACGTTACTTAAAATGTCAGGTATCTTTGATTCGCTTGTACTCTGAATTAGAGGCTTTAGATCAGGTGTTACTGATTCGAGAAGAAATTGAGCAGCTAATAAATCAAAAGAAAATGTCTCCTGCTTCTCGCATTTATTATGCCTTAGGCGTTAGTGCGCTCTATCAGGGACAGTATGAGGCAGCTTACGATTATGCTCAAAAAAGCCTGTCGCTGGCCCTTGATAACGACAATAAAGAAGATGCATGTTATGCAATAAGCTTACTAGCCGCTACCTATCGACTAATGGGGCGTTATCAAGAGGCCCTGGTAGAAATTTACAATCTCAAAGTTTTTTTTGAAGTGCTACCAATACCTGAGATTCAAATCAGTTCAATTTTGTTGAACGGTCTTATTTTGATGGACCTTAAAAAATTCGATCAGGCCATTCAAGTGCTTTTGCAGGGATATGAACTTTTAAAAAACCATAAATCCATTTTGTTACCCATTCAGCTAATGGGATTATTAGCTCAAGCCTATCGTTATCAAGGAGCAGCAGATATTGGTTCGATTTATATTCAACTAGCAGCCAAAATGGTTGATCCGGTGAATATGCCTCGATTGTATCAACAGATTAAGAAAGAACTGGCCAAATTTGAAAATATCCCTACTGGAGACTATGATTTGATCTATATGCCAGAGAAGGGGATCGTTTTGGAAAAAAGATTAGGAAAAATTGAGTTTCGCAATCAATTTGTGTTACTAGACTTGCTTCATTTATTTTTATCTCACCCTGGGGAAATTCTTTCTAAAGAGTATTTGGTTGAAAAAGTTTGGAAGGAAGCCTACGATCCACAAGTCCATGATAATAAAATCTACGTGACCATTAAAAGGCTAAGAAAACTCCTGGAACCAGACTACGAAAAACCAAGGTATATTTTTCGAGCAAAAAATGGTTATTTTTTAAACAAAAACGTGAAGGTTCTGATACAACACCAGTGATATGTGGGGATTAACAATGTTAGGAGACGGGATGGCCATGTTACCTGGAGTAGTTTGGGAAGGAATACAAAAGAACCAAAGAAAACTAAAATTAATCTTTGGCATTTTTTTTGTTGTGTTCACCTCTGCTAAGGGTTGGGGTTTGGATGAGATAACAAACCCACATGATGGGTTAGAAATGACTAGTGGTTTTATCAGAAACAGTTGCTTACCTGCCGGGCCAGGCGATGGAGGGGGTGATTTTACGCCGTTACCCTGGCATCTATGGAGCTTTAGAGAACCAATCAAATCAGTATCTGTATCTGGTTGTTGGCGTCCCAGCGACCATCAACTGCAACTGTTTCCTTATTCTATCGATTTTACGTTTCCCAAAGATAACTCCACCAAAGTAGACGTGAAGTTGTATGATTTAAAAAAGCCAGGTAGGCTTGCTGGATGCGGAGAAGGTGTTATTGACAAAAATAAAACATCGTTGACCACCGATCTATTAAGAAAAAATGAAGAGGGAAATATGACCCGAACACAATTGCGCGCATCGATATTTAAAACCAACCTAATTCGTCAATGGCTCATCGACAACTGCATTACGCCGAGGGGAAAATATACCTTAGTCCTCAACTATTCTTCTTGTGAGGGAGAACCCCACGTAAAATCGGCCTCAAATACGCTGGTGATTCTATTTAAGGACACCCATAGTTGTTCACCGAGATCCCCCAGTGTAAGTCCTTCTTCCTGCATCAAATCCTCATCAAAGCACCATTGGCCAAGGCAAAACACTAGAAAGACACCATGACCCCTTTCATAAATCAACAAAAGCCAGTTACCATGTATACCAAAACCCCCTGTCCGTTTTGCGTTGCTGCCAAGCGGTTTTTTGAGACTCGAAACATCCGCTACACGGAAATCGATTTAACAGAGGATCCGGACCGGCTGTTAGAAATTAAGCGACAAACGGGCTGGATGACCGTGCCGATTATTTTTATTGGTGAGGAACTGATAGGGGGATACATGGATTTAAAGAAATTAGAGGAAGAAGGAAGGCTCCAGCAGAAACTCTATTAAATAATAATCAACTGGAATAGTAGACTGTGGATCAGATGGCAAATGACGCAATAAGACTTTATGAAGCGTCGCGGAATGTTTACCTTATGGGTAATGGGTTGCCGAGGTCTTTTCAAAGGTTCCGCCGCCACTGTATTTGGTTTGTTTTGGTTATTCCTATTTCTGGTCTTAACCTCATCGTGCCTTAATGTTTCAACGCTTCGACCCTTGAAGCCATCAAAAGTGAGTACTGCTACCCAAACGAAGGAGATGCTTGGCCCGTCGAGTAATACCTCCCTTCCCGAGGAGTTATCTCATTCCAACTCAATTCATGAAAGTACCGTTCTGACTTCTGACTGGAACGACGAAGAGGAAGGGATTTTTATTCCGTCCTCTGTCCAAAACCTAAAAGAGGCCCCTTTTGCCCTTACCCCGGGGCGACTCAATGTTTTTGATTGGCCGGTTGATGAAGCCCGACTAACCCGTGGTTACTATTTGAAAGATCCCCGTGGTCGACGCAACCGGAAACCCCACCTTGGCTTAGACCTAGCAAATCGCCGAGGAACTCCTGTTTATGCCTCCCATAACGGACGGGTCATCTATGTGGGATCAACATTCCGGGGCTATGGTCGTATGGTTTTATTGGAGGGTCCAACGGAAGACTACGCTACCCTATATGCCCATCTCTCCAAAGTGCGGGTCAAAGAAGGTATGATGCTCAAACAGGGCGATTGGATCGGAGACATCGGTAACACGGGAAGATCAACTGGTCCACATCTTCATTTTGAAATTCGCACCTTAGCAGGTCCAGTGGATCCCCTTCTGTACTTGCCCCCCATCCAACAACATGAGTCTTCTCGATTTGGCAGGCACTTTAGTACGAAGCTCACCTCCCCTCCTGCTACTGAAAACATAAACTCAGATATAAATTAAAGAAAATTAATCCTCTCATGATCACTCAACGGCTCTTGTTTTTAAATCTTTTTATTGTCATACCTCTTTGTTGCTCTTCTTTTGCTGACTCCGCTGGAAAATATCCAAAAGATGAAACGCAACAAACACCCCTTCCATCCCTATCAAAATCATGGCGTGAAACGTACCAAGTCACCGAGCCTTCCTCCCCCTTCCACCTTCAAATGCAATATGAAATGATCGATAAGCCTCACCCCAATTTAGAGGGTTTTGAACTCAATTATTTTTCCCTTATTTATCAAGTAGATCCACAATCATACTTAAAGTTTACTTTAAGAAATCATGGGACAAAAGACCCAACGAAGTATCTTTCCCAAACCCATTTGGTGAATATTCCTGCCATGGTAACCACCTACCATACTGATCACCCAATGACAGAGAAATGGATCCTGATTGCTGATTGGTATGCTGAATTTTTTCCTGATCGTCAAATCGCTCAGCAAACGGGGATCGTTTTTGTCTTAGGGGCTCAACTAGAAAGTGTATACCGAACCGAGAATGACAGATGGCTTTTTGGTTTTATGTTTAAAAATCGAAATAATATCATGGATTCTAGCTCTTCCCCATCAAACTTTTTTTCTGACTTAAATCCCCAATCAAGCGGGTCCTTTGCCCTTTTACCCTCTGTAGAGTGGCGTGCAGTGAATGCCCTATCTCTTAAAATATGGTTGGACCTACTTCATTTCTTTCAATCCCCAAACTACCCGGATCTCCACTTTGCTCCGGTTTGGAAGGCCATACACTCTGACCTCAAATTTCATCCAAGTTCTTGGTTTCATCTAACGGTGCGATTAACAGGAGTTTATTGGCCCGATAATACCTGGGGATACTTCAGCAGTGCTCACCTAACTGTTACCTTTTTTTAATTTGAACTAACTGTATCGATTACAAAATCATTTTAGCCCTTATCTGGTAAAAGGGATTTTAGTAACCGTTCAAACAGATTTAAAAAGGGAGTTACCAAAAGTAACAAAATTAAATTAAAAAACAAGTGACTGAAGGCAATGGCTAAAGCCGTGTTACCATGAGCCAATTGAGAAACCACAGACGAGAAAGGAATAACAAAAGGAAAAATCAAAAACGCACTCCATAAATTAAAGAGAAAATTACCTAATGCAGCCTGTTTGGCTACACGATCAAACCCAACGCTAGCAATAAGCCCCGTGCTTGTGGTCCCCACATTAGCCCCTAAAATAAAAAAAATCGCATCTTGTAAATCAATAAAACCCTGGGAACCTAAAGTAACAATAAAACCCGTTGTAAGGCTCGATGATTGAAAGATCACTGTTAAAAGAAAACCCCAAAAGGTTTGTAAAAAGCCTAGTTGCCCTGGCTCAGCTATCAAATTCCGGAAATAATTGGGCTCGAAATGATTACGAAGCTGAAAACCTAACTGATCAAGAACGAATAAAATAAAACCAAAAAAGAAGAGACTTTTTCCGATCACTCGTGCACGCGCATTCCAAAAACTCAGGATACTTCCCAACACAATTAAGTAGGCTCCCAAAAATTCTAATCGAAAACTCACAATAAAGGCGGTGCTTGCAGTACCCACATTAGCCCCTACAATGACAGCAAGAGCCCGACTTAAAGGAACAATTTTTTTTCCTACAAGACTCACAACCAATGCCGTTACCGCACTGCTTGATTGAACAATCGCCGTAGTGAAAATGCCGGCAAGCACTGAACGCCAATAATTATCAAGTAACCAAGAAAATGCTCCTTTTAACCTGTCACCAATTAGCTTCTGCAATTCATGACTCAAACTTTGAAGTCCAAAAATAAAAAGCATCAGTATGGCAACAACAGAAATTGCTTGATGGACTTGACTCATGATCTTTATCTATCTTTCGGAACAGGGAAGGGCTTCTTATCCCTTAGCCCTAGCGCTCAGCCGTCGCTTCACTTCTAAAAATTCATTTGTGGAAATCACAGCGGAGGAATTTAATGCTACCTGTTGTTGCATTTCCCGAATCTGCTGAATTCGTTCTCTGGACGGTGGATGGGTACTCAAAGCATCCTGTAAGGCTGCTAAAGGCCCTAGACCTCCTCCCGTTTTGGCTTTGGCCTCTTGCTCCATTCGGTACAGTTTTTCATAAAACTTTCCTACATAATCACGATGGTAACCAGCTTGGTAACTGGTACGAAAACCAATACGATCCGCCTCTAATTCGTCCTCTTGAGAGTTTTGCATAAAACCGTAACGCTGAACTAATAGTCCACCTACCGCTCCCATCGCCGCACCTGTCTTAAGGGCTTCATTTTTGCACTTCTGATCATTGGGGGCACACAACAGCTGGCCTAATCCGTAGCCGGCCAGGGTGCCTAAGAGGCCTCCTCCAATGGCATACTTCCACGACTGAGATTGGGCTTTTTTGGCTGCATCCATACGTTCCGCTGTATGCCTTGCTTTAATGTGACCCACCTCATGTCCAATAACGCCCGCGAGTTCCGCCTCTGACTCACACATGGTAATTAAAGGGGCTGTCACAAAAACCGTACCGGCAGGTAAGGCAAAGGCATTCACCTGCGGAGAATTCACCACCGTAAAGGAATATTGATACGGATTATTATGGAGGGAATTGGCCTGAACAATCTTTTGGCCAATACTATTGAGATAATTCTGACAATAGTCATCATTCAGGGGGGGATAATCTTTTTGAAACTGAGGTAATACCTCTTGGGTTAATTTCCTCTCATCTTCAGGAGTTAGAGAGGTATTTTGATTGGTATTGTCTCCCTCACGATAGCGCTGGGTTCTATCCCGGGAGGCACATGCCACAACACTTAGGGACAAAAGCCACAAAAACGATCTTCGATCAAAAAGGGGAAGGGATTCATGAGGATTTCGTCGATGCTCCATTTGGATTTTATTTTACGAACTCAGGTTTGTCCTTGCAAAACATAAAAGCGAAGGCGACGGGCTTGGTCAAAGTTCAGATCAATAAATTCAACACCAAAAATGGTGCCATCCGAGCTGTGTCTTTGATTTCTGACAATAACCTCAACACACATAGGCCCCACCGTCATGATGGTTAACACTAATCGATCACCAATTTTAAAATAATCCTGACAACAAGAGAAAGAAAGTCCTCCTTCTCCAATCTCGTCACCTGCAAAAACAGTATAAGTCCCTCTATGTAACACCCCCAAGTGGTGGGGAAACTTTATTCGAGGAAATCGACGGCGATTCTGAGTGTTCATGGCCTATTAAAATAATCGGCTCTAAAACGTTATCTTAAAGGAACTGGTCCAGGTGAATGTGGAGAGAACTTTGTAATGCCCAAAAACGGCTTTACCGCCTTCAACCAAAGCCCAATCTTCCGTCATCAACAATGAATGGTACCAGTTATAAGGTGGTTCAATAGCTCCTCTTCCTGATTCAAAGACTTCGACTTTTGCCGATACTCCCACTGGTACAACTCCCACAAAAGTTGATTTAACTGATGTTTTTGCCAATGGGGCAAATACTGATGCATTTTTTTAACCTGCCATACAGGAACCCGTAACTCCTGTGCAATAGTAGAAACAGGAAGATTGTGCTCATATAAATCTATGTATTTTACCATCATTCTCGCTACCCTACCCAAATGAAAAACAAAAGCAAAAGCACTCTCCCCCGCACTGAAAAATTGCGTCAAACCGGAAACAAAAGGCACCGTCTGTTTCGTAAAAAATTTATGCACCAAATCAAAAGGAGATGGGAGCGCGGAGGCTGATAGATAATTTTGAGCAACTGACTCAGTAACTACGCCATCCACTATGACATTTTTCAACTTAGCCAATTCCAAATCGATATGTGATAAATCATCTCCCAATTTTTGATGAATCAGATCGACTGCTTGATCTTCAATAAAAAGTCCGTGGCGCTTACCAAGATTAAAAATCCACTTGGGAATTTCATAACCCACTGGGGTTACCACAGGGATCAAAATACCATCCACCCTTTCCATCCCCGTCTCTTTTTCTGTTACCTCAGTAGGAAACGTCACCAAAACCCTAGATGCACTAGAGGTATGCCTTGCTAACAACTGAAACAGTTTGACTAATTCATCTTTAACCCCGCGATCAAATTCA
>JANWYU010000102.1 GCA_025055135.1 Pseudobdellovibrionaceae bacterium
AGAGAACATATGATTAAATTAAAAAACAAATTATGGGAGTTTTTTCAGGAACAATTTCGAGATGATGTACAGAACCACAGTCATTTTGAATACACGTCACCCTACTTTCTGTGCTGTTCTTGGAAAAAAATGATGTTACCGAAAATCTTTATGACAGTAGCAGTGGGGAGGGGATCAGCCTGTAGCCAATTAAAGGTCAAAGTCGAGAATCGAGCGCTTCAAGCCATGGGAGTAGATGAATTGCGGATTCGAAATTCCTGCCGCATTTCGTTTGGTTGGCCGACAACTGAGAACGAGATCGAGAAGGTGAAGGCATTTTTTCGGGATTGGGGGGGCTCCCACTAGCACAGAACTGGTATACTTGACTGTTGATGGGTGTTTTATGGCGATATTCGGGGCCTCAGAGTAGCCAATAGAATCACTTTAATTGTCGCAACAATCATTGGGACCAGTTAGTAAAACCAATCGACTACGAATGGATTGCGGAAAATCAACTTCTAAAACAGTCTGCAGTTCCTGAGTATCCTCTAGCCCTTCAATGTCAATAATGGTGTACCCAATTTGTTCATCCGTCACCAAACTTTGCCCAACAATATTACCGCCCAATTTCCCTATTCTGTGGTTAATATTACCAAGAACACCTGGTTCGTTTTTGTGAACGTTCAAGAGTCGGACCTTTGCTTTCGCAGAAGGAGCCAAGAAGGCTTGTGGGAAATTTACCGCCCCAATAGTGGAGCCGTGATTTAAAAACTCGATAAAGCTTCTTGCCACTTCACGTCCAATTGCTTCCTGAGCCTCCTCCGTGCTACCGCCAATATGAGGGGTAAGAATGACATTTTTAAGACCCTGAAGAGGAGACACAAATACCTCGTCATTTGATTTTGGTTCAACAGGAAAAACGTCAATGGCCGCCCCTGCCAAATGACCGTTTTTTAAAAACCTAGCCAAAGCGTCCACATCCACAACATTGCCCCGGGATAGATTTAAAAGGTATGAACCCTTTTTCATTTGAAGTAATTGAGGCTCTGCGATCATATTTTTAGTCTGTGGAGTGGCAGGAACATGGAGTGTCACAAAATCACTTTGACGCAATAAATCGTTTAAAGTGGCCACAGGTTTGGCGTTACCGATGGGTAACTTTTTAACGATATCATAAAATATGACTTTCATCCCCAGGCCCTCTAGAAGAACGCTCACCTGGCTCCCAATGTGCCCATATCCAACGATTCCCACAGTTTTCCCACGTACCTCAAAACTACCGGAGGCAGTCTTCACCCATTTGCCCTGATGGGCCTGCATTGAGCGATCGAATAAATTTCTAGACAATGCAATGATCTCAGCCACAACCATTTCCGCAACACTACGAGTATTCGAATGAGGAGCGTTAAATACAGGAATACCCTGCAAACGGGCATCTAAAAGATCAACCTGATTCGTTCCAATGCAAAAACATCCTATGGCAAGTAAGTGTTTATGTTTTAACAATAAAGGTCTTCGAATTTCGGTTTTCGAGCGAATACCTAAAACATCAAACTGAGCAAGGATCTCATCAAGTTCTGAGGCACTTAAAGCTGATTTCTGAAGTTCTACTTGGTGACCTCGTTCTTCCAATAGTTGCTTGGCTATAGGATGAATGTTTTCAAGAAGTAAGATCTTATAGTTCCGATTCATGACCATTTGACTCCTTCTCGATTTGAAACTCAGTGTGAGTATGAATTTGAGATTGATGGGAAATCGATTCAAAATCCTTTGGATGAATATCTAAAGAGTTCACTGTGAGTTGTTGCATTTTAAGCAAAGCCCATTCCTCAAGTAAAAAGTATTTCCTTTGATGATTACATGAGCGACAGGAAGGTACACAATTTTTTTTTGAGGAACGTCCCCCTCGAACAATTGGGACCAAATGATCCATGGTTAGTTCTTGGGGGGAAAACCTTTTTTTGCAGTGATAGCAATAACCCTTCGCAAGTTGGTTTTTCCACCAAGCCGTCTTTTTTAATTCCTGTGCCTTTCGCCTTTCCTTTGACTGATGATCTTGGGAAGCGGGGGAGAAAAAGGAAATCATTACCTGGTTTTGCCATGTTTTCAACCTGGCGTCAATGAACTGGCCCCATCAGCTGTGGAGTCTCACTTTTTACTGAAGAATCTCTACACCACTTCCAACTTTTAAGCTTTTATGTGCTCACAGAGCTACAGGAACACCTCTAGCCCACACTCATATGAACCAGTTTTGTTTATGTTGACAATTGAGATGAAGCCTTACAAAAACGAAACTATGAATTCAGAACTTATTAAAGAGAAAATACTGGGGCTCCTACCTGAGGCCTTAGTTGAGATTAAGGACTTAACGGGTACCCAAAATCATTGGGAGGTCTCAATAATTTCATCCCAGTTTGAAGGTCTCCCTCGAATTCAACGTCATAAATTAATTCTTGATCTTTTTTCTGATGAATTAAAAACAGGAATTATTCACGCATTATCATTAAAGTTATCTGCTCCAAGTGAGGCAAGAAAGTCGATGGTTCCGAATAATTAATAAAAATTAATAAAATTAATAACGTGATTTTTGACAAAAATTTCATGTCTTTAATTCAACACAAAAATGGCTTACCATAAGATTTTGAAAGTATTGATTAAGCGTATTAATTAAAGGAGGCGAAACAATGACTGTTGAACAACGAATAAAAAACATCCTGGATAATCACCCTATTGTACTTTTTATGAAAGGCACACCGGAAATGCCTCAATGTGGCTTTTCCGCTCGAGCGTGTGCAGTGTTAACAAAACTTAACGTACCATACTTTTCGGTAAACGTTCTAGAGGATCAAGAAATTCGTGAAGGGATAAAAGTGTATGGAAATTGGCCTACAATCCCCCAACTATATGTTCGTGGCCAACTAATAGGTGGAAGTGATATTATGTTAGAAATGTACCAATCAGGTGAACTACAAGCGTTACTGAAAAAAGAGTTACCAAGCAACTCCTAATTGGCTTTGTGATCTCTTGTAGGGGGGCGTCAAATATGAAAATCAACTTGGCTTTGTGGGACCGTTGGATACGTTACCTTTTAGGGATTTTTTTGACCACTTGGGCCTTTGCCGGAGGGTCATGGTGGTCCTGGATTGGACCTGGATTAATAGCATCTGCAAGTTACGGAATTTGCCCCATATACGTTATTTTAGGTTGGAAAAGCTTTCATGATGAATCCGAATTTGAAAGACCTACAAACTGAATACCTACAGAGATTAATAGTACGGCTAAAAAAAATTAGTAATTTGCTCAACTTGGGGCATTGGTCTGAATTGGAAACAGAGTTTCACAAATTAAAAGGAAACGGAAAAACTTTAGGTTTTTCTTGGGTTTCCGAGCTTGCCGCACCAATTGAACAACTTTTGAAAACTCATCGTCGGTTGGGCACTGCGCCTTCGCAAGCTGAAATTGATCAGATAAACAGCTCCATTCTTGAGTTAGAACGCTTAGCCAGAGACACTCTGAAAACTTGAAACTGGTCCATTTTAATGTGGATTATGACAAATCCGGCATATTCGATCGACTTTCTATAGTTACAAAGTACGTCACCCTGTCATCCACACTAAATGGGACCAGTTTTGGATTGCCTCCAGAGCCTCCCCCCACTAAATTGATGATATGTCCAATTCTTTATTAGAAAAGATAACCCACTTAAAAAATAAGCTCCCTACCTTAGAAATAATTACCGAAAAAAGTGATACTGATAACTACGCTCGTGATTGGACAACATATTTTAAAGTGTCAGCCGGGGCCGTTCTTTTCCCAGAAAACACGGATGACGTGATCTCCATAATTAAGTGGGCTAATGACTTCAGGGTACCGTTAGTACCCTCCGGTGGACGCACTGGGCTTAGTGGAGGCGCCTGTGCTTTAAACGGAGAGGTGGTTGTTTCGCTTCAAAAAATGCGAAAAGTTTTAGAATTTAATGCCGTTGAACAAACTTTACTATGCCAAGCAGGTGTTGTTACTGAAACCATTCAAAACGAAGCCCACCAAAGAGGATTATATTATCCTGTGGATTTTGCTGCTCGTGGATCAAGTCACATTGGAGGCAACGTAGCCACAAACGCAGGTGGAATCCGTGTCTTACGCTATGGTCTTACACGTAATTGGATTGCCTCCCTTAAAGTAGTTACGGGAAAAGGAGACCTTCTTCACTTGGGAAAAGGTCTTATAAAAGACGCCACCGGACCTCAATTAATTCATCTTTTCATAGGGAGTGAGGGCATACTAGGGATCGTTACCGAAGTGGAAGTGAAACTAACAACTCCACCCCCTCCCAAAAAGGTTTTGCTATTACAAAGTCATTCCTTAACTTCAATAATTAATTGTTTTGGTAAGTTAAGAAGTCGGCATAATTTACAAGCATTTGAATTCTTTTCTCAGTTAGGATTGGATCACGTTGTACAAAAATTCCAGTTGAGCCCTCCATTTCCTGAAAAAGCCCCTTTCTACTTTCTAACGGAAATTGAAACTCCAACACATCAAGAAATAGAAAAAGTTTTTGAGAGTTTAGAGGACCTATTCCAAGAGAACTTAATAGTAAATGGAACTATGGCTGAATCTACTGCCCAAGAGAGATTATTTTGGAGTTATCGTGAACATATATCCGAGGCTTTAAGTCCATTTAAACCTTATAAAAATGATATTTCTGTTCGGATAGGACAAATACCTCAATTTATTCCCCAAATGGACACATTGATTAAGCACTTTTATCCCGACTGGGAAGTCGTTTGGTTCGGTCACATCGGTGACGGAAATCTACACATTAATATTTTAAAACCCGATTATTTATCGCCTGAAGAGTTTTTTGAAAAATGCCAAACAATCGATAAAGAACTCCTAAAACTAGTTGGTAAAATGGGTGGAGCCATCTCAGCAGAACACGGAGTGGGAATTACAAAAAAGCCAAATTTACACCTATCCAAGTCATCTGTCGAAATTGAAACCCTAAAATTATTAAAAAGCTGGTTTGATCCAAATAATATTTTAAATCCAGGAAAAGTCCTATAACAATTTCAGTCAACTTCTTACCCCCTGATAAGAAAAGCCCTTGGGTGGTTTGGAGATAACCCACCATATGTAGAGTTGGCATGATAATGGCCAATCTCTTTTTTATGAGCATTATATCGTGCCCAAATTGCTTGAAACATGGGAACCTGAACGATAATCGGACAGATGGTAACACGCACTCCTCCGTGAACCATTTGCACTCCATAGGTGAAAGTGGTGAGGCTAAAATATTAAAACACGGCTATTTCACTCGAAAAGAAGATAGAAAGAAAGTTCCGCGTTATCGGTGTGGCAGGTGTGGAAAGACCTTCTCACAAAGCACTAGAGAACTCTTTTATAGGCAAAAGCGAAGACAAATCAACAGCACAATCTCAAAGTTACTCGTCAGCGGGGTATCACAGCGCAGAATCGCCATGTGCCTTAAAATTAATCGAAAAACAGTTGCCCACCGGCTTCAACTGTTTGGCAAGGCTGCCCTCTATGCCCTACAGAAATCAAACGAAATGTTCCATTCAGCCTGGTGCGTGCAGTTTGATGATTTAGAGACATTTGAACATAGTCGACTAAAGCCCCTATCGGTAACCGTTGCTGTTGAAAAATTTTCTCGTCGCATTCTTGGTTTTACAGTATCTCGTATGCCAGCTAAAGGTCCTTTGGCCGAACGATCACTTAAAAAGTATGGGCAACGCGTAGATGAACGCCCTCACAAGCGACGTTACCTATTCAACCAACTCAAATCAATAGTTCAACCAGAAGCTATTTTTGAATCGGACCAATGCCCTCAATATTATGACTTAGTGCGAGAGTTTTTTCCGCAAAGTAGACATGTTACCCAACCAAGTCGAAAGGCTTGCGTGGTAGGTCAAGGAGAGTTGAAGGAGGGGGGATTCGATCCCCTTTTTAGCATAAACCATACCCTAGCTATGTTTCGAGCTAATATTAATCGCTTATTTCGGCGCACATGGAACACAACAAAAAAGCCTGAGTGCCTACAACATCACATTGCCCTCTATGCCCTTTTTCACAATTGGTGTTTAATTTAAATCAACAAGAACAAAATAAGAACGAATAACAATAGAGCAATTTTCAATGGAGATATTCCAAAAAAAGGAAAATTTTGTTTTCCCGTCCACCATTTTCCAAATCCACAATTAACTGGACCAGTTCGGACGGTTGAGAGCCAGTTCCACCTGAGCTTGAATAAAATCGTTCAAAGAAATCCCCTGCGCCCTTAATTGTTGGGGTAAAAAAGAGGTCGTACTCAAACCTGGTAACGTGTTAGTCTCCAAAAAAACAACCGAGTCATCTTCCTGTAAAATCATATCCGTTCGACTATATCCATAACAACCTAAGGTGTGATGAGCTAATTGAGCCAATCTTTTAGCATTAGCTTCAGCTTTAATGGAAATGTCCGCTGGTGTGACTTCACGAACCCCTCTGCCTAAATATTTTCCTAAATAATCAAAGTGATGACCCTTTTCCAAAATCACCTCACTGGGACATAACGACTGCGCATGGTAAAAAGAACACCCATCAAGATAACTCACTGTCAACTCTCGCCCTTTCACTTTTGTCTCAATGAGATAAGTTTGATTCTGATCTAACAATGATCCCCTGATGGTTTGATAAATCTCAGAAACCACATCCCTTATGTATTTTTCCTCATCAACAAAAAACAACCCAAAACTGGACCCACTGCAATTTGGTTTTAAAACACAAGCTCCATACTGCTGAAAAAAAGATCGCACTTTTTGCTCAAAGCTTTCCGGAGATTCAACTAAGCTCGCTTGTTGACTTAAAGGCACTTTGGCAATCCTCTTCATTGCAGCTTTTGCAGACCATTTATCAAAGGCCAAACGGCTGGCGCGACTTGAACTTCCTGTAAAAACAATCTTATTCCTTTCAAACAAACTTTGTAATTCCCCGTTCTCTCCAAGCCCTCCATGTAACCCTAAAAAAACGACCCTCTCTCGTAAAAATTCCGTCCAACGAAAGTCGGTAACATCTACTTGCAACACTCTTTTTCCTGTTGGACGGTAAGGCTCTGTAAACGGAGATCTATGACTCAAAACTGCTTCTTTAGGCTCCAAAAACAAATCCCCATAAGCATCCCAAAACAGTAACATAGAAAAAGAATAATTGAGGATCAAATTCTGAGCACTCGCAACTGAAACAAGACGCTCCTCACCCACTCCACCAAATATTAAAACAACATCAACCACGGTTCCCACCCCTATGGCAATAACATGTCTGCAAGATCTTCCCAGTGTAAGAGGGCAAAAATCGCATAACCAATCCCTAGTAAGACAGAGAATCTTTTATTTTTATTAAGATACCATTGCACGGAAGTAATTCCAAAAACCAAAACACCAAACACAACTAAGGCAAGACCTAGTGCAAAACCTATCACCAAAAGAAAACCAAAAATGATTTGGCTCCATTTTATGGCTAACCATATGGGAGTTACTCGAGTAATTTGATCCAAAAATTGTTTTAAATCTTCGGTTGGCTTAGGAATATCCCAAATTTTCAAATAATAGTTCAATCCATTAAACAAAAAATAACCTCCCAAACACCATCTTGATATCAATTGGCAAAAATCCACAATCTCAGCAATCACCCTGTCAAAATAGCATGTGCCGTTCATCGATCTCAATAAGTCAACTCGAAGCTTTGCGTTAAACATTTTTCTTACCATCGGTACCAACTAAACTCCCGAACACCGTGAATAGAGGGGGAATTAATGAATAACCATGGTCCCGTCAGTCAATTTATTGACCATCATTATCGCCATTTTAATGCAGCAAGTCTCAAAGATGCAGCTCGAGGTTACCGCGATTTTATAGAGAAACAAAATGGAAAAATGCTGGTAACTCTTGCTGGAGCTATGAGTTCGGCAGAGTTAGGTATCAGTCTGGCTGAGATGATTCGACAAAACAAAGTTCACGCCATTTCCTGTACAGGTGCGAATTTAGAAGAGGATCTTTATAACTTAATAGCCCACAATCATTACCAAAGAATTCCCAAATGGCGGGAATTATCTATAGAGGATGAACTTAATCTGTATGAGAAACATCTGAATCGTGTTACTGACACCTGTATTCCAGAGGAAGAGGCTATTCGAAAAATTGAATCCGTTATTGTACAGCTGTGGAAAAATGCGGACGAAAGTGGTAAGGCATATTTACCTCACGAGTTTTTCTACCAAATAATAAGGGAAGGCTTGCTTGAGAAACACTATCAAATAAACCCCAAAGACTCTTGGCTATTTGCCGCAGTCGAAAAAAATCTTCCTCTATTTGTGCCGGGATGGGAGGATTCGACAACTGGTAACATTTACGTAGCACATTGTCTCAGAGGTAACATAAAAAATCCAAACACAATTAAATCAGGTATTCATTACATGATTTGTTTAGCGAACTGGTACCAAGAAACCAGCAAAAATCACGACATTGGTTTTTTTCAAATTGGAGGTGGCATAGCTGGAGATTTCCCTATTTGCGTTGTTCCCATGCTCCATCAGGATTTAGAACTATCAAATGTAAAGTACTGGAAATATTTTTGCCAAATTTCGGACTCTACTACCTCATATGGATCATATTCTGGTGCAGTACCAAATGAGAAAATAACTTGGTGTAAGTTAGAGGCTGAGACTCCTAAGTTTATGATTGAATCTGATGCAACTATTGTGGCGCCTCTCATTTTCTCCTATGTTCTCAGACAATAGGAACTGGCTCCATTGAGTGTTGATTTGGGACATTCAGCACAAAAAACGGTAAAAAAAGAGCCAAATTGCGCTCCTCCCACAATGAACTGGACCAGTTTCACCGGACCATCGTCTCAATGAGAGCGATTTCTTCACCGTTAATTTGACCCGGTATTATCGCATATTTAACCTAGAGATGTGGAATCATCATTTATTAAAAGCAACCAGACCTCCTCCACCTTAGAAGAGCTTATTTACCAAAACGAAGAACTCACTAGCCGTCTTCGAATCCTAATTAAAAAAAATGTCGATTTTGAAAATGAAATAACCGAACTGAGGAAACAGCTGAGGGAAAAAACTGACGAGATTCTTATCCTTCAAGAGCAGTTAGCCATTTATCGAGAAAAAGAAAAACAGACGTTTGATAAGGTTTCTCAGATTAAAAATTATGAAAATAGAATCCTTCAACTTGAAGAGAAATCCCATATTCAGCAACGGATAATTGATCGATTCCAACGTTATCAAGAACGTATTAAAAATCAGGTCAAACCTTATATTCATCAACTCAGAGAATATGCAAAGGGCTTAAAAGAAAAAAATGAGCGATTAGAACAAGAGTTGGAAAGCCAGCACCATCATTTACAGAAAATGTCCGAGGAACTGAAAAGCCTTAATGATTTTTACTCCCACAAGCTCGATCACTACCAAAATGTCTTTAAACGGGAGAGACAGGATCTTTTTGATTTTATTAACAGCCTCAAATTAGAGATTCGCTCTCTACAAAAAAAGGCTGAATTAACAGAACTGGCCCAATTTCGTCAAAACGAACTTGAAAATGAATTAATTCGAGTTCAAACAGAAGCTAAAGAAAAATTAGATCTCTTAAAAGAGGAAAACATAAAATTGCGTAGCGAAATTCAAAAACTTCAAAAGGCAATTAAGTTTTCAAACAGTCAGAAAGAGCCTCTGGAAGATCCTCATAAATCTTAAAATGATTAAGTTTTAATCCCATAATTAAGCGACGTACTTCAGCTTTGACGCCAACCAAAACTACCGGAGAGCGTCTCTGAGCTCCTAAGTTATCAAGATCACGCAAAAGGGGAACTAATCCTGATGATCCTATGAAACTTGCATCCTTCAAACTAAAAATGAAAGAATCTGACGAAAATTCATGCCACCGTTCCCGGCGAAACTTAAAAATTTCCTCAACATGAAACACGCCAATGATCTCAACCATTTTTAATCGGCCTAGATCTTTTATTAGTATCATCTGTCCCCCTTTTCCTTTTAGGCACCTAAAACCTAAAAAAGGAAAAAAACAAACCAATCGATTACAAATCTGACTCTGCTAGAAACACTCGGACATTAAAGAAAATCTTTGAGTCGAAAAAAAGTCTAGTCCTGAACTGGTCCCTATGAGTGTGGGCAGCCATTCACCATCACCGACCTATGCCCAAACACCCATTTCCACCAACTTACAATTTCAAATCCACAGTCAAATGAACCAGTTCGTGTTAAAAAGAACGAACCTTATAATAAGCAAACCACATATCATCCCACTCTTGCTCTATCCTACTTAAGAAGTTCATCGCAAAAGAAGAAGGATTAACTCCAAGCTCTTCAAGGCAACTCACAGGAATAGGGGCACCTCCCCTTACCACATTCACTGCAAAATGCACCAAACAAGACCCAGCACTTCGAGTCGCTATAGAGATGCTAAGCTTTCTGCCTTCCCAAAATAAGTCATCTCCCTCTCTCAAAATTAACCTTCCCTGCTCTGAAGTGAATATTCCGGTATTAGTACCACAGGAATAAATAACTTCACGAGCTATCTCGGCCATAAGCCGCTGAAATGCAATAGCTCCGATCAAGTCAATATGAAACAGTTCTGCTATAAAATGCACCATTGAATCGCTGGCAATTTCAGATTCGGATCTCACATCCTCTCCATCGACCATAAACTCAGGACGAACACAGCAAGGGCCGATCCAACTAATACAACTCGAACCTGATAGTCCAAACTTTAAGTAGTTCCGAAGCGGAGCTAGTTGTGATCCATCATAGGTTTCGAAATTTTCTGATAAAAACAGCGTTTTTAGCACTCAGTTCCTCCCACAGATATTCACACCTCTTTACGGCTCGTGCAAAACGAAGACAGGACTCACATTGACCACACCATTTAGAGCCGGAAAAATAACAGGGCCAAAGGGTTTCTAAGGGAAATAAACCATTGATCTTCTTCACAATCTCCTCTTTCATCAAGGACAAGGTTAACGATTTCACTTTTACATGATTCCACGTAGAGTCGTAGAAGAATCGATTACTCGTTAAACAAAATCGTTCAGAATTATCAGAAAATGTCGCCGCCTCCTCGCGATTAAACCCCACCAAAATAAAAGACCATCGAAAGGCATCAGCAAACGTGGCTGCTATGTTGAGAAATAATCCATTCCGATTGGGTACCCAAACTTGCTGCGCCGTTTTAAGACTATGAGACCGGTTTTCTATTTTAACCAAAGATCCTTTTGGAATCTGACTGCGACGATTAACTAAAGAGGTTCGGGTTACCTCTTTCAACCAAGGCAATTTTATTACTCGGTGAGGGATTTTAAGTTGATTGCAGTGATACCTAGCAACGGCAACTTCTCTCCGAACCGCTCGCTGCCCGTAATCAAAGGTCAACGCTAAATGAATCCGATAATCTTTCTTTAAGGCTAAATACAAATTCGCTACAGAATCTAGCCCACCACTTAGAAGAACTACTCCTGATCGATCTAAACTGGTACCGCTCACTGTTGATAGCTTCTATTTCTTACGATGGTTTTAATTAAACCCTGGTTAATAATCAAATTTTTTTTCTATTAAAGTCCCCCACACTGAAAGGGACCAGTTCTAGGAGGGCACCCTTTTCCTTAATTCGATATTCCAACTGACACTCATACGCCTTCGCGACTAGCCACGACAGCTGCCTAGGCGAAACCCCCTGTAATTTCAGTAAATCAGAACCCCTGACTAAAGGACTTGGAGGTCCCCCCTCTTCCTCCCACTCCTTCCAATACTGACTTAACTCCCCCCCCTCCCCAACATGAAACCGCATTCCCTCCCGAACCCAAAGATTCACTGAATGCCGCAAAATAACTCCTCGCTCAAGGTTCCTCCAATTTTCTTTCTGATAACCCCAAGCAAAGTCCTTTACCTTTTTTTTACAGTCTCGCCGAATGCACTTTTTAATTACCACAAGAAACAGTTTTTCCATCGAACCTTCAACCCTAACCCAACTCACCCAGTTTCGAAGAGCAAACAGCAACCAAGGTTCCCGCGGTTTTCGGACTAAAGGTGCTCTATCACATTTCAAAGCAAATTCCACCCCCTTAAACCACTCATTAAAAAACTTAATCAAAAGCCCATATTCCGTGGCAACTAACGTCGAACCAAAATACTTCCCCTCAAAAAGCCGTTCTAATTCATTCCAAATCCGCTCCAAACTCACCCTACACACCAGAGACACGTACCTATCAATTGCCTCCTTCGTATCGCCGTCCAATGAAAACCCTAGCTGAGAAACAAAACGCAAAGCCCGTAACATACGTAAATGATCCTCCAAAAAACGCTGTGAAGGCTCACCCACAGTACGAATCACCTTTCGTTGAATGTCCTTTACCCCCTCAGCCGGATCAATAAGAACCCCATCGATTGGATCAAAATATAAGGCATTCACAGTAAAATCCCGCCTTTGAAAATCGCTCTCTAAATCTCCAAACTCCACATGCGTGGGATGCCGACCATCTTCATATCCCCATTCTCTTCGAAATCGAGCCACCTCAAAACTCTTCCCCTCCACAATGACCATTACAATTCCAAAACGAGCCCCTGATCCCACCTGCCTCACTAATTTAAATAATTCCTGCGTTTTCTCTAAGGGAGCATCGGTTACCACATCAAAATCCTTGGGAAAAACCCCACATACAGCATCTCTAACCGCCCCCCCAACCACGTACGCTTGATACCCATTTTCTCGATATGTCCTCAAAACCTGTAAAAGAGCTTGATTTTGGAAAAAATGGATTAAATCTTTTCGTTCATGACGAATCAAAGAAAGACTCATCACCCCATTGTTGAACTGATCCAAAAGTATGACAATAAAAATTATTGGTCAGATTTCAACATCATCCCCTTAAAACGACCACTGTTCATGGCCTTTTATCGCCAATGGGTTGAGCAGGGTTACCACGCATCCATGTCTTACTTAAAAGAACATCTAGATTGGAAAGAAAATCCCCAATCTCTCATGTCAAAAGCCCGAAGTATCATTGTTTTTCGTTACCCTTATTTGAAGCATCCCCATCCTAACCCTGATAACGTCCACTTAAAGCTAACCATTGCCCGATATGCTCAGGGCAAAGACTATCACCTCTGGATTAAAGATGATTTAAATAAACTCATCCAATATTTAAAACATCACTTTCCTACTGAACATTTTCTACCCTGTGTGGACTCTCATCCGGTGTGTGAAAGGGACTACGCCTATCAAGCCGGTCTTGGTTGGTTTGGAAAAAACTCATGTCTCATCCATCCCAATGAAGGCTCTTTTTTCTTTCTAGCCGAAATCTTAACCAGCATCGACGTAACCGAAAAATCCCCTCTTACCCCAATCCATGATTTTTGTGGAAAGTGCACTCGCTGCATTACTGCCTGTCCCACTCAGGCCATCCTGCCCAACCGAACCATCGACTCCCGACGCTGCCTGAGCTACTGGAACATTGAGGCTCAAGAGATTCCTCCTGACACCATTAAAGAACAAATGGGTCCTTGGTTCTTCGGATGCGATATTTGCCAAGAGGTCTGTCCCTGGAACGCCAAACCCCTCTCTCAATTACAAAAAGCTCAATCCTCTTCAATGCAGGAAGTAGAGGAATCACTCCTCTTTTTTCTAACCGCCAGTAACAAATCCATAATTAAAACCTTGGAGGGAACCCCTCTATTGCGAGCAAGACCCTTTGGTCTGCGCCGGAACGCCATAATCGTGGCCGTTAACCTGAAACTCCACCAACTGAAACCCGCCATCATGCAATGTATAAAAAAACACCCCCGCTTAAAGCCGCTCGAAGTCTGGGCCGAAACCCATCTTTAGGAACTGGTCCCATTAAGTGTTGATACAGGGGATTCGGGTGAAAAATCGTTAAAAAAGAGCCGCATTTTACTCCCACCACAATCACCTGGGCCAGTTTGAAAAATCCTGATTTTTTACATAACACTAACCAAAAAACAATTTGAAATCGCTAAGGAATTGGCTAATTTGGGGGGGGAATGAAAAGGAACTTTGTTCTCTGGACGCTGGGTCTCTTTCTCGGGATCACCATAGTGAACGGGCCTTCGTTTACTCGGGCCCACCAAAGCAGAAGCGAGATTCTGTCATTAATAAATGTAAATACCTCTCCTCAAAATATAAATACCTCTACTCAGAATAAGGCACTAAAACCCATGGAGATTTCAAGCGCATTCATGTTGAGAATGCAGCAACTAAACAATACCATAGCAGATACTAAAACCGGCAGCCTATTCCGAGTTGATCTTGATTTTCAATCCCGACCTTCCGCACAACTACAGGTATCCCTTCGCCCCATCTTCGTTGGCGAAACGGGTTATGTCCAGTCAGATCTTTTAGACAACCAAGTTGGTCGAGCCGAACTTCTCTTTCAGGAAGCCGCCCTCCACTGGCGTTGGAGTCCCTATTTTTCCAGTAGCTTGGGAATTCTCTCTTTAGAACAGTGGTTATCTCCCTTGGTAGGATCCCCACTAGGCCAAACCGGGCTTGGCATTTTCTATGACTCTCGAACCTTCCAAACTTCCGAGTCAAAAACCCCTTCTCATGAAAACAACTCATCATCACTTCATTTTCGTTTGGGGGCAATGACCACAGTACCTAATTCCTTTCAACAAAATTACAATGCCCAAGAAAGACGAGAGTCCCCTCGTATTGACATAGTGTCTGTACAACTTTTTCAGGCACAAACACCCTCCTTTAAATGGCTACTGAGCTCCTCCTATTTACAAGGTTTTCAGTTACCAGAAAGTATGGCCGAACAGGGTAACTTCAAAGGTAACACCGTTGCATTTGCCATTGACGGCAGGCGCACAAGTTTCATCTATCAATATCGTTTAACAGAAACTGCCCTGGATCTGAGTTTTATTTATTCCCGCTTTTCCCTAGGCGCAGAGCTGATTTACATTCGTAACTTTGCTGCTCCTTCTCGCCTCAATCAGGCCTGGTCTTGGGCCCCAAGAATCATGGTTCCTTTAAAAGGTAACGAAAGCCTTACTTTTAGATACCATCTCTTTTATGTAGAGCCCGATGCTGTCATAGCCAGTTTTAATATGCCGTTTATCGAATCTAACCGCTACGGACAACAAGTCATCGTTACCTACCAATTAAATCAAATGTATCGCTTATCTTTTTTATTTCGAGAACGAAAAGCCCTATTTAGACAACCGTTTCAACCCCATGAAATCAGTTCCTTAATTCAATGGGAGGTGGATTATGAATTTTTGTAGAATCCCAACCAAACTTCTTTTATGGTGTTTGGCACCATGGTGCTTTCAACAATGTGCTCTGCCAGAACCCTCCAATGAATTACCCAATAATCATGCCGGTCAAGGCAATTTTTTTGTTGCCGATGCATCGGGAGCGGTAATTGCTACCACATCACTTAACAAAATTGACCTTCCAAAAAGCCGAACCGTCTCTTTTCGGGTATGCCTTCAAGATCGCAGGGCCAGAACGCCCATTATGAATCAAACTTTTGAACTTTTTGATGAGGATAAAAAACCAATCACTTCCTCTATGACCGATCACACAGGATGTCTTAATTGGAGTGAAGAACTCAATTTTCCTTTTTTAAAACAAAACCACAATATTCTTTTGGTTCGTGAAATTCGCAACTATGGCCGCTGGAATGGACAGACGTGGATTCGCTTTGTACTGAATCCTTGGACCAATCTCGTAATGTCGGAAATTGAAAAAGATTTTAAATCACAAACCCTACAACCAATCTCCTGGCAGGAACTTTATCAAAAGCCTGATACAGCGGTTGTCCGAGTGAATCCATCTCGCGCCCTGTATACCATTCAACGCATTTCAGGATCTGAGGCCTTATTTAAATTCAACTTCATGGGGGAATTATTTATTGAATCCCGTGACTATTTAAATACAGTAACCCAAATACGAATCAACCGAGCGCGCTTTCGCTCACGCATGACCCTCATTAATTTACGAAAAAATGGAACTTACCATATGGTCTACCGTAGTCCCTGGTCAGACCTCCAAGACCTCAAAGAGTCCCTGCTCATTGTTGAATCAGAATTTAATGGTAACACAGGAACATGTCCCAATGGGCGTATCCTGGTAGGTTTAGAGATCGACATTTCAAATGCTGAGTTTTCATTAAAACCTTTTGAAATGCTATATCAAGGACCCAATTGCCAGGCTACAGGTCTTGTATTAATGGTTGCTGACCCTCAATTTGTTGAAGCAATCAATCACGGACGCTTTAATTCCCTAAATGACTTTATTAAAAATGTTGGTCTTGAAACAGGCCAATACCCTTCCACAGCCTCGCAAGCACCTACCGAAGGAGGGGTAGGGTATCTCAATCAACTTCAGTTTTATGGTGCTACATTACAATCGTTAGATAATAATACATTTAGCGCAACCCGCAATGTGAAGATTCATACCTGTTTTCAATCGGTAATGGATTATGAGCAACTACGTCGAGAACAATTAGAAATCACTACGATTGGGAAACAAACTCTAACCGTAGTAACAGACGATCTTGGTTGCTTTTCCTGGCAAGAGGTTTTTGTTTTTAACCAATTTGAGCCCCAATGTTGGAGGATTGGTACGGTAACCATTAGATCCCTTAACACAAAAATCCAATTTCGTATACCAATTGCCTACAGTCACGTGGGAAAAGAAGATGCCTATTACGACCTGAGATATTTCAAAGTGCCAAAAAATCAATTGTGCTCTGAAATAATCAGGCCCCGTAAACCAAAAGGTAGTAAAAATAACAAGTTCATTTCCCAATTAGGCTCTACATTAATTAAATGGATCGCCATGATCCCTCAGGCTTGGGCCAACGACAATCCGGAACAACCAAGTGATTCTCATCTCAGCGAAATTCATTTTACCACATTTAATATTCAAACATCCAATGCCTATTATAAAGTCGATCATGCTTTAAACCTTATCTTTGTTCGCAAAGTAATTTTTAACATTACTCCCACCCTTTATCGCCGCAGTATTATTGATCAAACAGGACTATTTGCCGAAATGCTCCCTAGGGGCCCATACCGCCTCACCTTTGCCATTATTAGTAGCCCTGGCAACACACATTTAAGCGAAAAAATCGAAGGTGAATGGATAAACACCTTTCAAACACTTGATTTTTTCTTAAGCTCACCAACATATCATTCAAACGAAATCGAAATAGAATTTTTCGAACACAAAAACATAGGTAACATTAATAAATTGTGTGCTAAAATTGAGCCGCTAAATATGGAAAGTAAACGCTACCTTAAAACAGTAATTTTCTGTGGAAATTTTTTCCCTTACGAATCTTCCCAAAGCGTTACCCTCCAGCCAATAAATCCCCAAAAGGGCGATATTTTAGAAAAAATGCGACAAGCCTATATTAGTTACCAAAATAAAAAATTGCGCAATAGTTTATTGATATCAAATAAGTTAAATTACTCCCATCACATGAAATTTAAATTAGTAAATGTTACTTATGCTCAAGAAACCCAAGAGTTGCTTGAAAAAATAAATAATCCCCTTTGGTTTCAAGAAGTAAGAAAAAAACTCTCATCCTCTTCACAAGAAATAGGACTATTGCCCAAACCACATCCTGATTTATTTTTAGTCAATCCCATCCGCTCCGAGTGGCTATCTTCTTCCACTAAAATTACTCCTGCTATTTTGAAACAATGGATTGAGTACCCTAACAAAATCGAAGAGTACCGCGAACAGCTTTGTTACCTTTGGTTTGCTGATCTTACCTATCGTCCTTTACCTGGAAAACAATATAGTGTTTTTACTCGAAGCATTCCCGCCCTCATCAATGAGCGCATCGACTTATGTAGATCTAAGGTCCGCACAAAAGGACTGTCCTCGATGTTTAAGGTACAAACTGTTAATTTTGTAAAAAATCCCCGTATCGGCACCACTAACTCGGGCGTTCAGAAATTTAGAGGACAGTATCGTGAATTATCGTTAGGACAAAATTTCAGTAAGAATCGCACCATATCAGAAACATATTCCGAAACAATTACCCTAAATCCCCTCCGTTTTGATCTCTGGTCAATGCCGTTGATGTCCGGACAAATTCCCACCAAACTTGCCGTCATAGGCATTTCACCCGGAGTAAATTTTTCAATCAGTAGAGTCATTAGTGATACCGAGGGGGATAACATGTACGAGTCAGTTTTTAGTAACATCTCACTCGTCAGTGAAATCATAGACATTTTTTTAGAAAGTGATCAGTCCGAACGCTGTATTAGCATTCAACTAAATCCAAAAATCTTCTCGCCCTCCTTAAGTTATTTTAATGGCAAGCGTCCATCCCTTTGGATGAGAAGCTTTCATCATCGCCTCTCCCAAAAGGAGCGCGCCGATTTTGCAACAGGGGGCATTTTGCTTTGTGAGGGAATAAAAAGACCGCTCTGCTTTAAAGAACATTATGGTATTTTTAATCAAAAAGCACCGTCCAGCCCAACTATAATGAATCCCTATCAAACAGAAAATCGTCCATTTTTTATGTCGGTTCGCGGGTTAAATGATTATTTGAAGGTGGTAAGCTTTATGACCCATTCTTTAAAAATTCCAAGAGGATTTGAGGGCGATTTCGAAAAAGCCGGCTTTAGAGAAGATGATCTTAAGGATTTATTCTTTACTGGACTACCGGCCTATCCTGGGGTAACCTATGCCCCACCGCAACCCTGTTACTAAAATTCTCTCAGTTTGAGAAAAAGCGTTACAAAAAATCCCAGCGCACACCAAGGAATAGCTCATTGGGCTGTATCACTGGTAATACATCTAAAGAGTAATGGCTGTTGCGAATAAAAAATTCGCCGTGGATCAGATGTTTTCTACTTTTAAAAAATAGTCCCCAATCCCATCGGGCTAAATCGCCCTTCTTAAGATCACCCTCAGGTCGCAAATAATGATATCGGATCACTGGGCCCATTCGTTGGGAAACCCAAGGTAACTGAATATGCATCCGCCACCAGGAGAAATGATCTTGATCAGATGATAAATAAAACCACTGTAAGATCCCATATTCTAATTGGAAAAAAAAATTCTCCCTCCCATAAGATAAATCCAAAAATGCAAGTCGCGACTTGATTTCACTATCCAACGGGATCCCAAACCCATAATTAAAGAGCTTCTGTTGCACCGAAGCTGAGGTCACTACCGCACGACCCGATTGAACCCCAAAAGAGCCCTGCCATCCTGTTATTGTCGAATATCGAAATAACCCCTCTGTCCAAAGACTCCAATCTGCGACCTGGTAACCAATAGGTCGAGCCATTTGCCATACAATCTTCCAACCCTGATTTTGCCAAAATAGAGAAAAGCCCTCCTGTATATGACTCCAAAAGCCCAATTCTTCACGGAAATGAGGAACCCACAACACATGGGTTGAGGCCAACTGATTATCAAAAGCAGAAGGTAACACCCCAATCCGCACCCCTACCCACTCAGACTGATACTGAAAAAACAAGGAGCGGAAACCGAAGCTCCCTTCTTGTTCTGAGGCCTTCCATATAAAGCGGTCTTGCAAATAATAATCACCAATTAAAATATTTGCCTCCC
>JANWYU010000103.1 GCA_025055135.1 Pseudobdellovibrionaceae bacterium
GGAGCTATTTTGATCATCCCCCCCTGGTGGGATGGATCCAATCATTTTTTTCTTATTTTTTGGGAGTCAACTCCCTCAGTGCTCGAATTCCGGCGTTATTGGCCACCCTATGGACTCTTTACGAATTACACATTGTTTTTAACCTTAGTTTTAAAAATAATTTACCCTTTCTTTCCACTTTGGTTCCTTTTTCTTTAAGCATTTTTTTGTTACCTGATACCTTGCTGTTACCACTATCCCTCTTTTCCTTTCGCCTATTGAAAAAAATCGATTTAAGTAAAACATACGCATCGATTTTAGTAGGCATAATCATCGGGGCATGCGGCCTAACCAAATACACGGCAATTTTCCTTTTACCGGGGTTAATCCTTGCTTTTTTTAAAAACGTGACGTGGCAAAAGAAAAGTCATCAATTTCAGGAAAATTGGTCTCTATGGATATGGATCAAACCTGCCTTAGTCATAACCATATCAGGACTAGTAACCCTAACTCCCTTGTTTTTCTGGAATGCACAACATGATTGGATCAGTTTTAAGTACCAATATCTTCATTTGCACGGAGAAAAACATTTTAACGTACTTACCTTCTTAAAATCCCTTAGCATGCAGTGGCTCGGCTATGGAATTATCCTCGTTCCAGCTATGGTAGCAATTATACTAGTTACCCTTTTACAGTTGAAATCATCACTCGTTCAACCATTGAAGTCACCATGGAGCAACCCTCTTTTTTTAAGCGCTCTCGTGATGAGCGCTTATTTTGTTCATCGCTCATTTTACACAACCACTCTTCCTCACTGGCCGCTCTTACCTTGGTATTTTTTTTGGGCCATTACCTTCGAAAAAATATCTAATCGGTTAAAAAAAATACAATTCACCATCAATTTTACTATTTTGACATTGATCGTTTTGATCATTTGGTTACCTGTCGACATGAAACACATGATAAACTTGAAGGAGGTAAAGGGCTGGCCACAGCTTCTTAGCTACCTTGATAACAACATTAATCCCGATTTCAACATTTTCTTTAGTAACTGGTCCTATGGAAGTCGAGCCAACCTTTATGCTTCCAGTAATGCAAGGGAGCGCCTATTTATCCTAGATGCACGTTTTGATCAATTCGATATCTGGGAACAAAAAAAGATCAGAGATAAAATGAAACCAGGATATTTGGTTCAGTTCCCAGAGGATTCAATAAATTGGGAAGAGTTACCATTCAAATGCCAACTATCTTCCCAATTAAATGAAATATCTGATACCAAATTCAAAAAATGGAAACACCAATTCTATTTGCATTTTTGTGAACCAAAATAATCAAGTGACTAGGCACTCCTTTTTTGGTACTGGGCAACCTCACCATATTTTTTATCGATGCCTGCAATATGAGCCGATAACCAAATTTTCAAAAAATTAAAAAAGTCATCGGGTAACTGAGAAGAAGGTTGAGCCTTAAATTTAACAAAAAAATCGTTTAATTTATTAGTGATATCATCGTGAATTTTTTTATGAGCCTGAGCTAATGGATAGTGGGGTAAACTAAAGAAAAAGGCCTCCTCATCCTGGAAATGCTTTTCGGCATATTTTAGTAAATTTTCAAAAGCCGTCACTATGACCTTTTTATCAGATTTTTGCTGATTAAGCTCATGTAAATGATTCATCAAATGGATTAATTCTTGATGTTCACGATCCATCGCTGGCACTGAAACAGAATATTTATTAGGGTCCCATTCAAAAAACGAACGATCCATACTACCTCCAAAACAAAAAAAATTTGCCCCAATCTTTATCGAACTTCATTATTCTATTAAAAGAGTAACATTCTGAAAACTAGACTAAAGATTAATTCAGCCTATGACTCTTTTCACTTCTATGATGCCTTTTATTTTTTGAATCGCCTGAATCAATTGGGATACCTGAGCGGTATTGGCCACTGACGCTGTAAAAACAGAGATGGCCTTGGCATCCTTAGTAGTATGAATCTGGGCCCCTTCAATATTCATTTGATTAGCGGCAAAGGCCTCAGCAATTTGTTTTAAAAGACCCTTTGAGTCCTGAGACACCACTTGAATTTTCACCACTCTTTCGATCGCCTTACTACCGTCTACGTTCCACTCAACATCAATTCGCCTTTCGGCATCAAACTGGAAGGCTTTGGGACAATCAGCCCGATGAATGGTAATCCCTCTTCCTCGCGTAATAAACCCAACAATATTGTCACCAGGAATGGGATGGCAGCAGCGGGCAAAATGAACCAACATATCATCCATTCCACTAACACGAATCAAAGATTGGCTTTTCCGAATTTTGTTACCTTCGAAAAATCTTCTGATAAATCCTGGCTTCTTTTCTTCCTGATTTTTAGCCGAGGCATTTTTGGTCAGATCAGGCGCCAAACGTTCCAGTAACGTTTTTGGTTCTAGGCGGCCATAGCCCACTCGTATGTATATATCATCAATCCGATGTAGCCCCAGATCTGACATCATTTTCTGTAAATTCGGATCATCTTCTTTCCCGAGATACCGACTAGCAGTAGCACCAAATTTTCGAAACTCTCTTTCCACCAACTCCTTTCCTAGCAATAAGGCTTGCTGCCTTTGTTCTTCGCGGACAAAATTTCGGATCTTAGACTTGGCACGATTGGTAACAGCCAGCTTTAACCAATCTTTGGAGGGTTTTTGCGTGGGGGAGGTAATCACTTCTACGGTATCGCCATTTTGTAATATATAGCGAATCGGCACCATCTTACCATTGACTTTAGCCCCCACACATTTGTTACCAACGTCGGTATGTATGGCATAAGCAAAATCTATAATGGACGCACCCTCTGGGAACTCCTTAACATCTCCTTTGGGAGTAAAAACATAAATCTCTGATTCAAACAGGTCAGTTTTTACGGAGTCTAAAAACTCCTCAGAATTCTTAACACTTCTTTGCCACTCCAATAACGATCGCAACCAATCGAAACGTTGGGCTGAAAGAGGATCCACTCCAAACCCCTGCTCTTTGTATCTCCAATGGGCAGCGATTCCTCTCTCAGCGACTTGATGCATTTCATGGGTTCGAATTTGAATTTCAATACGTTGCCCATTTGGTCCAATAACCGTGGTGTGCAAAGACTGGTAACCATTGGCCTTAGGCATGGCAATAAAGTCTTTGAAACGACCTGGAATTGGCTTCCAAATTGAATGTACTAAGCCAAGTACTGAGTAACATTGAGAGACATTTTCCACAATTACTCGAAAGGCCAATATATCATATATTTGAGAAAACTCTAAGTTACGGGTTTTCATCTTACGATAGATAGACCAAAGGTGTTTGGATCTCCCCTGTAAAACAAACTGAGTTAAGCCAGCCTGGTTGAGTTCATGGGCCAATACTTTTTTCACCTCTTCAATAAAACGCGTCCGATCCTTTTCCTGATCCTGCACCTTTTGTTGCAAATCAT
>JANWYU010000106.1 GCA_025055135.1 Pseudobdellovibrionaceae bacterium
GGATTGAAATTATTAGAAAGCGCCCATCCCCATATGGCATTTCTTGATATTTGGATGCCGGGTAGCTTAGATGGGCTCCAAGTTTTGGTAAACGCAAAAAAACGATTTCCTGATATCGAGTTTGTAATGATTTCGGGGCACGGCACAATAGAGGCGGCGGTAAAAGCCACTCGGCTCGGTGCGTGGGACTTTATTGAAAAACCCCTTTCCATGGATCGCATTCTCATCAATGTCCATAACATAGTACAATACCAACGGGAGAAATCTCAAAGAAGGGGATTGGCCGACGTCGTACAAAAGTCAATCTCTTTAGTGGGTAACGCCCCTTCCATCATCCCTGTAAAACAAAAAATTTCTGAGATTGCTGACGATGACCGTCCCGTTTTAATTGTTGGTGAAAAAGGAACAGGAAAAAACATCGTGGCCCAAAATCTTCATTTCCAAAGTACGCGGGCAGGGGCCCCTTTAGTTGAGATAAATGTGGCTCTGCAACCATTAGAGTTAATAGAATACGACCTTTGGGGTTGGGAAAGATCGGCCCTTCCCGGTCACAGCTCAGAACAAAAAGGCAAGCTAGAAACCACCGCTGGCGGTTCCCTCTTTCTAAAAGGAATTCATTTGCTACCACAAAATCTTCAGATAAAGCTCTCTCAAACCTTGAAGACAAGAGAATTTAAACGAATTCGGGGACAAGAAAAAATCCCTCTAGAGGTTCGAATCATTATGTCAGTGGAGCCAGAAAACCGCCATTTAATCATGGAAGAATTAAACCAACAAATAGAACATGAAATACATGTCCCCTCCTTGCGGGATCGCAAGGAAGATATTGCCGTTCTCTTTTGGCATTTTTCCGACGCGATTATTCGTGAGCAAGGACAGGAACGCAAACAACTGAGTGAACAAGCCCTCCAACGACTAGTAGATTATCCTTGGCCAGGAAATTTACGCGAGTTTCGCAACTTTGTAGAGCGGTTGTATCTTTTAACTCCAACATCAATCATAAACATAGACGACCTTTATTTTGCTGGGCTTCCCGATAAAAATCGAGGACAATCCACGCCCCTTGATTTTCGAGAAGCACGGGCCCAATTTGAAAAACAATTTTTAATTAACAAGCTTAAAGAATTTGACGGTAACATTTCAAAAACAGCTGAAGCCATAGGTTTAGAGCGAAGTTACCTGCATCGCAAATTAAAAAGTTACGGAATCGATTAATCTAAGTAACCTCAGTAAAGGAGCCAACATGAGATGGACTCAAACTTTTTTGTACACCCAAAAAGAAAATCCTAGTGATGCAGATATTGTGTCTCAATCTTTATTTGTTCGGGCAGGATTTATTAAAAAATTATCTTCAGGAATTTATTATTATAGTCCCCTAATGTTAAGAGCGATTCGTAAACTAGAAGCTATTATTCGAGAGGAACATGAAAAAATTGGCGCGATTGAGATAATGATGCCTATTCTTCATCCTCGCCCGCTTTGGGAGGAAACGGGACGTTGGGAAGAAATGGGACCAGGCCTATTAAAGCTTAAAAATCGTAACGACCATTGGTTTTGCCTGGGTGCTACCCATGAAGAGGCCTGCGTTGATTACGTTCGCAACGACCTCCGCTCCTGGCGGGATTTGCCCAAAATTATTTATCAAATCCAAACGAAATTTCGCGATGAAATCCGACCCCGCTTTGGTTTACTGCGAGGACGAGAATTTATTATGAAAGATGCCTACTCTTTTCACGCAACAGCAGAAGATGCTCAGAAAACTTATTGGTTGATGTATAAAACCTACCAAAAAATTTTTAATCGGTTAGGAATTACCTATCGTGTCGTTCAGGCTGACAGCGGTAACATTGGTGGAGCGATTAATCATGAATTTCAGTTGCTAGCCTCGGCCGGAGAGGATGCTCTTTTAGTATCTGAAGGGTCTGATTTCGCAGCAAACATTGAAATATGCGAAGCACTACCAATAGGTCCGGAAATACAGGAACCTCAAAAACAATTAGAAAAAATTCACACTCCAGGAGTACGAACCATTCAGCAATTAAGTGATTTTTTAAAGTTACCACCCTCTCGTTTAGTAAAAACGCTATTTATTCATAGTGAAGGGGTTGCTTCAACCGAAAACACTGCTCAAACATTTGCCATTTTAATTAGAGGAGATCATGAATTAAATCTTGTAAAAGTAAAAAATTACCTTGGTCTTAGTAACCCACCACGACTATTAGAGGATCATGAAGTAACAAAAGTCTGTGGCGCCAACCCAGGATCCTGTGGACCAATTGGGTTGGAAATCCCCATTTTGGTAGATCGCAGTGTGGCCCAAATGACGAATCTAATAGTAGGAGCCAACCAAGACGATTGGCATGTGATTAACGTTAATATGTATCGGGATTTTACCCCTCACCATATTGGCGACTTCCGTATGGCCCAAGAGGGAGATCCTGACCCCACCCATCCTCAATATAAACTGCGTAGTTACCGCGGTATTGAGGTCGGCCACGTTTTTTATTTGGGCACCAAGTATTCAGAGAAAATGCACCTTTATTACACCACTCCTGAAGGGCATCAAAAGCCAGTGGAAATGGGTTGCTACGGGATTGGTGTTACCCGAACCCTACAAGCAATAATTGAACAGAGCCATGATCAGGATGGGATGATTTGGCCTATTGCTGTAAGTCCTTTTCAAGTGCATTTGTGTGTGCTTGATATCAAGGATCAGCCCATTATGGAATGGGTAGAAAAAATGGAACGGGATTGTGAACAAGCAGGTATCGAAATTTTGGTAGACGATCGTGATGAACGACCAGGTGTCAAGTTTAAGGATGCTGATTTGTTGGGATTTCCTTATCGTATCAATTTGGGCAAAAAAAACTATGAAAAAGGAATGGTGGAAATTATTCATCGCAAAACAAAGGAAAAAGTGGAATTGCCTCCGCAAAACGCCATTAACTATTTAAAAGAAAAAATTCTTTGTTCATTGAGGACATCGGAAAATGAAAAACCTTAAATACTTTTTTTTAGTATTTGTTGTTACCATATCGGCCTACTATGGAGTTTATCGCTACTTTAAAAAAAGTCCCGAGCCGCAATCGGTGAAAAAATTCGACGCTCTAAACGAATGGGAACAAAAAGGAGCCCCTGATATTCAATTGCCAACCGGTCAATCAATAAAAGAACTGAACGGCAGGGCTTTTATTATTCATTTTTGGGCAAGTTGGTGCGGACCATGTGTTGAAGAGTTACCCTCTTTAGTAAAACTGGCACGCCAATTCCCTAAAGACTTAATAATAACCGCAATCAGTCTTGATTCATCACACCAAGAAATGGAACTTTTTTTGAAAGAACAAAAACTTCAAAGCCTGAGTAATTTCATTTTTGTACATGACCAAGAGCAAATCATTCGAAAAAATTATTTGATCAATAAAATACCAGAAAGCTTCATTCTTGATAGGAATTTTCGATTAAAAAAACGCATTATTGGTAACATCGATTGGGCAACTCAAGAAAGTTTTGACTTTTTCCAAACCCTCTTTTCATCCCCTGAATAGGAAATATTACCTGAAGGTTTTGAGGAATATCTCGGAAGGTCATAACATCCTGGATCACCATTAAATGTCCCCATTCATGTTTTTCAAACATTCCAAGTGTGATCAAATCCTTAATAGCTTCTGTAACTTGATCCTTGGTCACACAACCTTATAATTTTTTTAAAACCCCATTTGTAGCGTTTGTAAATTCCGGAAGCGATATTAGGCATCAGCTATCGTATTTACTGAACCAACAAATCCTTCTCACATTGTTTCCCAATCCCCATGTGTTCAATATTAACTATTTGTACACATCATAATGTGGTCAGATTTATTTACACATAATATTAGTAGCATTATTGCCAAGAAGTCTTATTTGGAATCATTTTGAAAAAAATTTAGGATACAATAGTCTACATTTGCTGATTGTCAAAACCGGAAAACACCCGTCTTTCTTACAAAGCCTTCAACCTCATCGACTTGAACCATATGAAATTTAGGGATGGAAGGTCTTCAAACCACATAAATTTAAAATCCATACCATATTTTGTTACTGAAATGTGATATTTTATTTGTTCCTTAATGGGCTTTAGTGAGTACATTTGTATACGAATTTTTTACAAATCTACCACTCAATTTTGACCTAGTGTTTGAATTTTTGAGTCGGAAGCTGATATAAGCGCACACAAGAAACCAGAGTCCTGGGCATTTGGCTTTTTTATTTTCTTTTGTAACGCTGATTTTTACCAGAGGTATTGGCGCACAAGTTGCCCAAGTTACCAGTGACAGTAGTTCACAACATACTCAATTCGTCAGATCATTACTGGAGAACCGGTTGCCATTGGAAGATGAAATTAAAGAAATGAAACAATATTATGAACATAAAAATGTTTTAGTTAGTTTAAGGAACACATTGTCTTTGGTTTCGAGAGATGAGTTGGAGCTTTACAGAAATACTTTTAAAAATTTGTTGAACTCAATGATTGATTCTCCAAAAAGTCTATCTAATTATGTCACGTATGTTCTAGCAACAGTGTTACTATTGGATGAAAAAATATCATCAGCATTCCTGATATAATTAGGATTCCTCATTCCAAAAGTCTTGACTATACTCGTATTAAAAATAAGGCTCAGTTGTTATTATTTAAATATGCGTCTGACCTTCTCGGCACATATTCGACCAAATATTCGACTGAAATTTCAAAAGTATCAGTTGAGCAAATGATAAAAAATTGGAGCTATTATTCCTTTACAGGACACCTGCCAACCTGCCAGATCTTTTATTAAAGCTTTCCTCAGAAGTTTTTTTTAATCCTCTGGAGGCATATTTTTTGCGCTCTGCCTGTGTGTTATAGATGATGGAGCTGAATAGCCTACCTAATCGAAAGGAGTATTCAGCTATTATCGATTTAATTCACAGTGCTCTAAAAAATGATCAATATCTTCCTCTGAATTTACAACAGCTAGAACAAAAACAAGATGTTTTGAGTTTATTGAGTTTTCCAAGGAAAGGAATTAATGGAGATGTGAATGACGGATCCGCAATTCGATCAATGATGGATGTTTATTTCGATGAAATGCACAATATGCGATCACGTTATCATAACATTTTGCTGACCGCCGGGTTAAAAGGCTCAAAATAGGAGGATTACGAATGGGCTTATTAAGAATAAGAAGTTTAGCATATCTTTTGTTAATCGTAGTAACATTATTGAGTCATTATATGCTGTTGGCAATGGTAGCAAATGCGCAAGATGACTTCGCAATTTATGTCCGAACTAGTAACATAAGAATAAGCCGATATTATACAGATTCAAAGTTAATATATGAATTGTTATTGTTACGAAAGTTGGAAGACAATAACTTTATGGTCTTAATCTTTCCCATTTATCATGATCATCCGATATCGACCTGGGGATACTATTTTTATGCTCGACCTGATGGTGCTGTAGAGCCTGGATCTAAAAATAAGTCGTATGTATTATTTAAAGTGGGTTGGAATGCGACGCAAACTCATTTAAAAATTGAAGAGGATTGTCCGCTGGGTTTATTAACATTTTTAGGTGAAAAAAAAGAGAACATATCATTAATTCACGGAAAGCGGGATTTTCATTGCTGGTCACAGTTAGTAATAAGTGGGACACTTGACATCTCAGATCCTCAACAAACGGTCTTTACAAACATAACGGACAACACCTGGAATTTAAGATGGCATTCCGCAGAAAGAACAGATCTTTTTATTGAATCGAATTCTCGAGTTTTTTGGGTTCCCAGTAACTATGGTGTTCGCGATAATGTTTTGGAATTATTATCAGTAACCACATCAGATAAGTCTCCTCAATTACATTTCCCCGATGGTGTGTGCCGTTTTAACAAAATGGGTCACTGTACGTATCGAATTGAACGAGATCCAGCGAATAAATTATTTTACTTAACCACAATAACAGGTAAAAAGACAAAGTACATAATTGAGTTATTAGAAAGAAACCGAAAAGAATGGATTTTTGTGATTGACCCCGATCACATTCGGCGCAAGGAATAATATAGCGTTTCAACAAATAATCAACCGATAAATAATTATGTTTGTTGGTAACCCTTCTCACCTTATAAGTAATAAGCACGATAACATCTCAACAACTAGAAAATAAAAATTAAAAGCAAATTATAAAAGTCGTAGGGGAAGCGAAAAAAAAGAATAAAATCTAATATGGGTGTGAATCTTTACTATGAAAACTGAATGTTCTTCACCTACCACCGCCCGGTAGCTCCACCGCCACTAAAGCCACCACCTCCTCCAGTCCAACCTCCTCCCCCACCTAAGGGCCAGCCTCCCCCACCAAACACCACAGGAAAAGTTGAACCACCAACTATACGTCCTCTCATTCGTGCGGATAATAAAAATAGCCTCATAAAAAGTAACAACACAATTACTACAAAAATAATCCAATCACTGGTTTCTTGATCTTTTATGGGACGGCCGGAATGTGGTAACGCTGGAGTTACACCCACTCCTAATTGCTGGAGCACCAAAAAAATCCCCACATCAATACCTTTTTCCCATCGATTTCTTTTAAAAAACGGAATCATGTAATCGTCTAAAATTCTTTTGGCAACCACATCGGGCAGATCCCCCTCCAATCCCTGTCCTACCTCAATACGTGCCGCTTTTTCAAATGGAGCTATTAACAAAAGTAATCCCTTATCAGTTGATTCCCTGCCTAATTTTAACCTTTCAGCAAGTTGAATACTAAAAGACTCAATAGTCTGACCCTCTAAACTCTTCACCATCACCACCTGTATTTGAATATCGTGTTCCCGGTAAATATTTTCTAGTAACTGACTTTTTTCTTTAATCCACCCCGGATCAAGCAAATTGGTTTGATCCAATATTGGAGTAAAAATCTGACCATAAACAGGTAAAATAAAAAAAGTGAGTAACAGCGAGAAAACGTTCATGAAGTTTCCCCTTTTTGAAACTCCTCCACCCGACTCAAACAAAAGTGACTAAAACTCAATGCGCCAAGTACTGGTGTTAATAGAAAGGCAAACGGTAAGTAAGAAATAGCCCCCACCAATACTCCTAACAAAATTAGATCACTATAAAACTTCTTCTGAAATGCCTTAATGTCATCGGGATTTAAAAAATCTGCCAATACGTCAAACGTAAAAATCCTTCGATTATAGTTGCCGATCAATAAAATGGGCAAAAAAATTTGCATGCCAGGTAACAACCAAAAAGGAAGTGTCACCACAAATAAGAATACAAAAACAATCGTTTGCCAAATCGTATTCCATAAAAGAGGAAGCCAAGGGCCACTAAATTTTTTCAAAGTTGGATAGTATCTTTGATGTATAACCTTCACCAAATAGGGTGTCCCCAAAATAGACAATAACATAACGATGGTCAGGTAATTGATCGGGAGAAAAAATAAAAAAATTATCACAAACGCCACGATCTTAGTAAGGTTACCCAACGATTCAATCTGCAAAACGCTCAAAATCCACTTCACAAAAGTGGATTCCTTCATAAACTGATCAAGACCGATTACCCAATCCCAACCAAAACTAAAAAAAACCACTAACCAAAATAATAAGGAAAGTATTGGTAACAAAATCAGACCAAAAAAAACACGGGGAATAAAAAAATCCCGACAGGCCCAAAAAAAACTTTTAAGAACTCCAACATTAGTTTCGACGTTAGACATTGCACAGTCTCACTGTTACTATCCAAACCTAACTAAACTGACTTAACACCTTTTCAAAATCCTCATCTGCGCCTCTTAAGTGCGCTTCAGTTAAATCCCGTAAATTCATACCATCACGTAATCCCATCACTTCCACTAAATCCGGTCGCGTTTCACCGATGTAGAAAAGCCCCGTAATAACATGACCCTTTTTGCGACCTTCATGAATCAATTTGATTGCTCCTAATCGATCATGTACATCATGATTTAAAGAGTCAATTTTTTCCAAAACAAGGCGACTGCCGTCTGCAAAAACAATGTGCTCCGTTGCACCCTCTGGATAGTCAACCACTACAGGCTCATCTGCCGGAATAAATCCCAACTCATGCAACCGAATATCATGTTCTTTCATATAACTAAAACTTTTGGTCGAACCATCATGATTGTTGAAGGTCACACAGGGAGAAATAACGTCAATCACCGCTGTACCCTTGTGCTTTAAAGCCGCTTTTAACAGGGTAACCATTTGTTTTAAATCTCCAGAAAAGCTACGCGCCACAAAAGTGCCCCCAACCTCCAAAGCCAAAGCACAAATATCAACGGTTTCAAACGGATTGATTTCACCAGTTTTCAATTGGGAACCGATATCACTGGTAGCTGAAAATTGGCCCTTGGTCAGCCCATAAACACCATTGTTTGCTACAATATACACCATGGGAACATTTCTTCGCACTAAGTGAATAAAGCCTCCAAGACCAATACTCGCAGTATCACCATCTCCACTAATACCAATATGGATCAGACTTGGATTAACCAAAACACTTCCGGTAGCCAAAGGGGCCATGCGCCCATGAATAAAGTTAATACCGAAAGAGCGCGATAAAAAATAGGCCGGGGTTTTGGAAGAACAACCAATCCCACTTGTTTTCACCACTTGATAGGGATGCACATGCAACTGGTACAAAGCATTAATGATATGATTAGTAATCTGATCATGCCCACACCCCGTACATAGAGTGGAAGGGCTTCCTTGATAATCTTTTTTTGTTAATCCTAAACGGTTCGTTTCAGAGTTTATCATTTTCCTACCATCGCTATAACCTGTTATTCTCTGTTACCAAGATGGGTTCATACACTGTTTCTGCAGTAATGGGAGTACCATCATAATGACGAATAGACAAAAAGCGAGAACAAAACTGACCAAATTCCATTCTCAGCAAAGAAAGCAACTGACCATCCCGATTTAAATCAACAACATACACACGATCGTGATCAGAAATAAACTGCTCAACTTCGTCGGTAAAGGGAATCGCACGCACCCGAAGGGTAGAAATAGAAAAAGACTGCTCTTTGCGCAAAAGATCTAAAGCTTCGGTAACTGCCGGCTCGCTAGAACCATAGAAAATCACTCCTATAGCAGATGACTCCTTATGAACCACTGGCTTGGGAACCAACGTTTTCGCCTTCAACCACTTTTTGGCTATGCGATCAACCACTTCTTGATATTCTCCTCCCTTTTCCGTATACCCAGCAGCCACATTGTGCCCGGATCCACGCGTAAAGTAGGCAGCCAAAGGATGAGGGGTTCCTGGTAACGTACGAAATGCTACCCCGTCACCTATTTCATCAGCATAGCGCCGAAAATTCTGCCGCTCTTCCAAAGCCGCAACGTCTAACACACGCCCACGGCGAAAGGGCTGTCGGCAACGGGTGAAACGATCAACGCTCCATAAGTTCATCCCTAGGTCCAAATCACTCAAAACAAATACCGGAGTTTGCAGTTCTTCCGCAATATCGAAAGCCATCTGACCAAAATCATAACACTCTTTGGGATTACCAGGTAACAAAATAGGATGTTTGGTATCGCCATGAGAGGCAAATACGGCCGATAAAATATCCCCTTGCGCGGTTCTGGTGGGCATTCCCGTAGAAGGGCCCACTCTTTGAACATCCCAAATCACAATGGGAATCTCTCCATAATATGCATAACCAACTGCCTCTTGCATCAAACTGAGACCAGGCCCAGAAGTTGCGGTAAATGCCCGTGCCCCTTGCCACCCAGCTCCAATGGCCATGGATACCGCAGACAGCTCATCTTCCGCCTGCATTAAAACGTAGGTTTTTTGATTTTTGGGTCGTAATGCAGGAGCGTATTTTGCAAAAGCCTCAACTAAGGAAGTTGACGGCGTAATAGGATACCACGCCCCAAAGGTAGCCCCCCCATCAATAAGCCCCAGAGCACTTGCTGAATTACCATCAATGATGATTTTATCCCGGTTACCATCTTTAACTAACTGCGCTTTATAACGAAAAGTAACATCCTTTAAATGCTGTTGGGCAAATGCCGCCCCTTTTTGATAGGTTTGAAAATTACTCTCCAAAACGCTTTCTTTTCCCCGAAATTGATCCATCACACTTTTTTCAAGACATTCTTGATCCAAGCCAAGAAGCTCTGCCAAAACTCCCACATAGACCATGTTGGCCAGAAGTTTTTTGATTCGTATCTGTTGAGTTACTTGATCCACCAACTCACGCACAGGAAAGGGAATTTCCGTAATATCTGCTCGCTTGTTTAATTGTTGAGGCCAAGGAATGTCTTTGTTATATAAAAAATAGCCACCAGGTAGAACTAATGCATAGTCCTCCTTAAAGGTTTGTGGGTTCATCGCGATACAAATATTCGGACGCTCCCTACGTGCCTGATACCCTTTTGAAGAAGCACGTATCCAAAACCACGTGGGCAAACCTGCAATATTGGATGGAAAAACGTTTTTGCCAGCAACCGGAATTCCCATCCGAAATAACGTCTTTAATAAAATTGTATTGGCCGACTGACTGCCACTTCCATTAACCGTTGCTACCTGAATAACGAAATTGTTAATTTCTTGATCCTCCCAACTGGGATTATGTACCAAATGCCCCATACTGTTCCTTAACCCAACACCTTTCATCCCAATCTGAAGCAGTTTTCCTGAAAAGTCAAAAATAAGAAACCCGTCAACGGATCCCCACATAAGGCGCAAATTTGCTTGTATCACCAGCATTGCGTTGAATAAAAAATAAAAATGAAAGACTTATCATCAATTTTTGTCATAATGGACATACCATGAAACCCTTTGAAGCACCCGATTTTTTCCGGATTGATGATTTATTAACAAGTGAGGAAAAGGAAATCCGCAACACGGTTCGTACCTTTGTGAACAAGGAAGTGTTACCTATTATTGCGGATTATTTCCAACAGGGAAACTTCCCGTCCCAACTCATCTCCCTAATGGGAGAAATGGGTCTATTAGGGGCAACCATTTCCGGTTATGATTGTGCAGGATTAAACCCCTTAGCTTATGGGCTTATTATGCAAGAACTGGAAAGGGGTGACAGCGGCATCCGCAGTTTTGTGAGTGTCCAAGGAGCCCTGTGTATGTACCCCATTTGGCGATACGGTACCGATAAACAAAAGCAATGGTATTTGCCCAAAATGGCTAAAGGAGAACTTATTGGATGCTTCGGTTTAACAGAACCCGATTTTGGATCCAACCCGGGAGGGATGCGGACCACAGCCCGCAAAGACGGATCCCATTACATTCTAAATGGAAACAAAATGTGGATTACGAACGGTTCCATTAGCCATTTAGCGATCATATGGGCCAAAAATGAAAATAATGAAGTTGTGGGATTTATTGTTGATCGGAGTTTATCCGGTTTTCAAGTACGTGACATTGACAAAAAATTTTCTCTTAGAGCCTCAGTAACATCAGAAATTATACTTGAAGATTGCCGTGTTCCAGTCGATCACCAACTACAGGTGGTGGGTCTTAAGGGGCCTTTTTCCTGCTTAAACGAAGCCCGCTATGGAATTGCATGGGGAGCCATAGGAGCAGCCAGCGCCTGTTACCATGAGGCGGTAGAATATTCCAAAACCCGTATCCAGTTTGATAAGCCCATCGCCAGTTACCAATTGGTGCAAGCAAAATTAGCAAATATGCTAAATGAAATTACCAAAGCTCAGTTGTTAGTCTATCGCCTAGGTAGGCTAAAAGATGCAGGTCAGGCCACACACCAGCAAATTTCCCTGGCAAAAATGAATAATGTTTCCATGGCACTTCAGGTAGCAAGAACGTGCCGAGACATCTTGGGTGCTAATGGAATCACACTAGAATACCAAACGGGTAGGCATTTGCTGAATCTAGAAAGTGTAAACACTTACGAGGGCACTGAGGATATTCATCGTCTTATTGTAGGATCGGCCATTACGGGGATTGAGGCCTTTCGCTAAAGATAAGGTCCTGCAAAGCAACTGAATCATCACGCAAATTGTTACCAATGCAGAGGTAATCGACGCCAGCTTTTAAAGCACTGTGAATGGCTTCTACTAGGGTCATCCGATGCATAAGCCCTTTCATTTGAAGATCATCAGTTACGATTTGCACTTTAGGAAAATGAGATTTTAAGTAACCTACTGCTTGGGAACTTACTGATAAGGGATGGACGGGATCTAACGGGGGATAATGAGCATGACTGACCAAAAGAAAATGTCCAGGTACATGAGGGATTAACTCCAAAAATAATGCTAACTGTTCTTGGGGCACCTCTTTCAAGTAAGTCAATGCCTCATGGGAATTCTGCTGGGCCCCTCCCAATCCCGGAAAATGCTTTAAACACAGCTCAATCTGATAGTCTTTGGCCATCTCAATCCATTCCCAAGCACATTCCCGGACTACATCGACCCGAGAAGAAAAGCTGCGATCATAGCGTCCGATATCGGCACTATTTTCATCATATAAAACATCAATGACCGGAGCCAAATTCACATCCACCCCCAATTGGGCAAGCTCCTCAAAAGCACGGCGTAAAAAATCCTTACGGGTCTTGGGAGCCATCAAGGCATAATCCTTAGCGCTGGGCAAAAAGGAAAAACCCCGATCCTCCTTTAGGCGCCTAACTTTACCCCCTTCCTGGTCTATAAAAACTTTGGGCCGCCCTGGAAGACTGTGGATTTGAGAAATTAACTGTTTGAGTTGCTCCGGACTAATGATGTTATTCCAGTTACTTTTACGATAAACACAGGTATCAAAAAGAATAACCCCACCAAGACCACAATGATGAGCCATCTGACTAAGCCATTGAGGCAAATCGGGTCCGGTAAATCCAACGATAAGACGCCTCCCCCAATGGGGAATATTTGGTAACTGGCTATCACAGGCTTTCGGATTCATTCATGGCCACAGGAATGATTAATTTTCTTCCAACACGAATCACGTCGTTTTGGCGCAAGTTATTTTTCTGAATTAACTCTGAAATTGAGATCTGGTATTTTCGTGCGATTTTTTCTAAACTATCTCCCCTTCGAACCACATGAATGCGATGTTGAATACGGCGGTAAGGAGACTTAACATGAGAACTCTTCCTGGAGTTTTTGGTAACATCTTTCAACTCTATGTTACCTGAAGAATTTTTGCGATGATTCACTGGGGAATAAGATCGGGAATCACTCCGAAGCCCCTCCTTTTCGGTTACTGCAGTAGGCATGGGTTCCACATCAGGTAGGAGTAACCGCATTCCTATCTGAAGCTTGGAGCGCCGCTTTAAACCATTTAATCGGAGTAGCTCCTGAATGGATACATCATATTCTTCAGCAATACCGTACAAAGTGTCACCCTTTTGCACAATATGAATTTTGACCTTTTCCGGAGCGGCTGTCTGAGAAGCCTCAGGATCGGGAGGCACATTGAGCGGAGCATCCACGGAAGCCGAAAGAGGCGAACCCTCTAAAGGCGAAGGTAACACCTGAGAACGACGATCACTACTCGGCTTACGGCTGGTGGGACGGGGAACATCAATTCTTTGACCTACCCGTAAACGGCGATTGGGTCTTAGATCATTCAAATCTCTCAACACCTGAATGGTTGTGCGATAGCGTTTGGCAATAGAATAAAGGCTTTCGCCACGACGAACGCGATGGGTTAAAATATCATCACTTTTATAAAAGGCAATTAGCGATGGGTCTACCATGGCCTTTTGGGCTGCCTGTAAGGCAAGTTCTTTCTTGGCTACCGGCACCCGCAACTCCAGCTGTCCATCTCGATAAGGAGGGGCAAGAGGTCCCTTATATCGCGGATTAAGGATTTTGAGCTCCTCGTACTCGATTTCCAACTCCTGGGCCATTTTGCGCAAATCGACTGGAAAAACCAGCGTCACCGTCTCAAATGTGAGAGGCTCTTCATATTCAATATCAGTAAATCCGTATTCCTCTGGATTTTCCGCAATTAACTTAGCAGCTATAAACTTTGGTACGTAATGAATCGTCTCTCGAGGTAAGGCCCTTCGGTAACGAATCAAATCCCAAAAATTTCGGGTCTTATATTTCTGAATAAGACGGGAAATCTTATGCTCCCCCGCATTGTAACCCGCCATTGCCAAGTACCACGAACCGAACATGGAATATAATTCTTTAAAGTAGATAGCAGCCGCATGAGTGGATAGCACCGGATCCCTCCGCTCATCAATCAGGGGATTAATTTCTAACTGGTACCTTCTTCCGGTTGATTTTATAAATTGCCAATACCCCACCGCAGAGGCATGAGAAATGGCACGACTACTAAAGCCCGATTCAATCAAAGCAATGTATATTAGGTCCTCCGGCAACCCATGATACCGCAGAATATCGCGCATTAATTTTCCATATCGAGTGCTGCGCGATAAGTACCGTACCATGAGATCCCGACCTTTTGTTTGAAAATAGCGAATCCATAAATCCACCAAAGGATGCATCTCTACAGCAATGGGCTCTGCTTTCCAAGAAGGAGAGCCATCTTGAGGTAAAGCAGGAGGAGCAAGAAAAGAAGCTGAAGAAGAGGGCTCTTGAGCTTCCGGGGTTGTTTGTTTTGGTTTAACGGCACAGGAAATAACGGTTAAAGCCACAAAAAATACGATAACTGGTCTCATTCTTACATTTTCATAAGCGAATCCGTGTTTTGAAAACATTTTTTTTTGATATATTGAGTTACCTTAAAAATATAATTGTTTTAAGATTATCCTTCGGTCTTTGGTCTAGGTTAAATCGAATGGAAAAAATAAAAAATAGAAAAAATATAAACGTTCGTCATTAGCGTTAATAAACTTCTCTTGTATTTTTGTCGATGTTTTATATATAAGTACCATTCCTTTTACTGGGTAACGGAACGTAATAATGAAAAAAAAATATATTTATCTATTCTATTTCCTTATTCTGATTAACACAGAAATTCTGCCAAACCAAAAAACATACGCTCATTGCTGTACTAACCATAACCCTTTTAGTGAACCAACCCCCACAAAAATGTGGACAGATTTCCACTGTGAATGGCAATGTCGTTCCGTTTGGCAAAAACAGGAACACAACACCGATCAAACGGTTCAACACCAGTCATGCTCGCAAGTTCAACATATTTTTAATCAACTCTCCCCTTTAAAGTGTTTGGAGTATTTTGGTGAATCACTGTGGGAAGGAATTGTTAGCCTACCTCAACAAGTACAACTAATTTATGAATCCCAAAAAGCCTATTGGAAAAACGTTGCCGACAACATAAACCAAAAACATCAAAAATTGAGACTTTGTGAGGTCAACTTAATGTGCAAAATACAATTAAGTAAGAATCTGTTAGAATTTAAAAATATTTCCGTTAACGACCCAAAAATAGAACAATTTGCATCAAATCACCACATTACGGTCATACTTGATCGATTGGAAAAACAAAAATTCTATCAAATGAAATATTGTCAAGACCTATTGAATCAATACCGCAAAAACACCAATAATGAAGAAATTCAAGCATCGCACCCGCACCCCCTGTCATCATTTGTAAGAAAAAACCCCGATTGCGCCTTTCTGATTCAACAAAATTCCGCTCCCTTTTTAAAAGAATATTTTCATCAGTTAGGTATCACCCTAAAATGTTACCCACCTCACGAGGTAATGCGAATGGCCTGTACCGCCCTTGGAGAAATTATGGCTGATCCTTTGGCAATTCTCACTGGTACCGGTTTATTGACTGTGAGGTTTCTTAAATATGCTCGATCGAACTCTCCTTTTTATAAGGACAGAAAATTCTTTACTGAAAGATATTTAAATTATCGCGCAACCTCGGTTAAAGAAAATCAAGAATGGATGGCCGCTGCTTCTGCTGCAACTGTTGATTCAAAAAAAACATTTTTAAGTCTGGAAATAACCCAATTAAAAACGCTAAACGATACTTTGAAAGACAAAGATTTTGTTACTGCTTTAGTCAATTTGCATAAGGAAATTTTTATGCAAAACTTGCAGGCGTGGAAAAGCAAACATCCGAATCTAAAACTACAAGTATATTCCGATTACAAGTCAATTCGTCTGGCGATCGAGCAAAGCCCCAATCCAACGCTCATAAAAGATTTGGAAAAAATAATTATTGAAACCAATCAAAAATTTGTAGACATTTTGCGAAAAAACCAACTGGTTCGCTCTTCGCCCTCTAGTCTTCGTGTTATAGATTACCCCGAACAATGGTTCCAAGCTGGATGGGGAGAAACAGCTGACCAAGCAGAAATTGCTGTTCGTCAATCACGATTTACCGAGCTTGATCAGGAACCAAAAAGTAATCGAAATACGACCGTTCTTCCCGGTTACCAAGATGGGGAGATACAAAATCAAATCACCCAAAATCTAAATCAAGTAAAACAAATTAATGAATGGATCACCAATGATCCTCGATTTAAAAACGTATTGGATTCAAACCAAACAATTCCAGTACCCAGTACTGAATTTTTCGACGTACTTAGAAAAGAAAAATTCCCTAACCAATTAATCCATGTGATACAAGATCAATATTCCATAACCATTACTGAAAGTGAAGCAAACAAACTTCTTGATTACTTAAAAAGCATTGAAAAATTCTCTTTAAGCCCTTGGATTGCCAAAAGAGATATTCCTTCGGTAACATCAGCCACTCACGGGGCTTTAAGTATTGATTTTCGTGGGATTGGAGGTGAAAACATAAAGCAAACCGCAGTAGCACTCGTTACTGCATCAAAAATCGACCAGGCCATCTTGCAAGCGCGCCAAGCCGAAAAAATGGTCACGCATCAATTCCGCAAAAAAATGTACGAAAGAGAAAAAATCATACGATCCTATCTTGAGCATAAAAAACATTTGCACGATCTTGATATAAAATGCTCCGGTGATGATTGCGTGGTGATTTTTCCTCAAGCCATCACCCCTAAAGATCAAAGGGAGTTGGTTCAAAGGCTTTCTAAAACTACCGAACCCGACAGAATCCGCATAGCCTTTGTCAGCGATCGCGTTGAGCAGCCTGAAATGCGCTCTCAAATGGCCAACCATGGAGAGGCTATTGAAAAAGAAATGCGTAAACTGTTAAAAAACGATTTCAATGATAACACTCTTAGTAAAATTACAATAGGTATTGCCATGAGAGGCAAGCGTTCTGGAGAAGGGGCAGTTAATCTAATTATTGGTAACTCTCAGGTTCGACTAACACCAAGCCAAATACAAAAAATCCAGCAAAAATTTGAGCAAGCCGTCCAACAGATCAATCAAAACCTATTATCCCAAGGCAAACATGGTTACTATGTGCCTCTGGATCTCCAACCATAAAAAACATAAAAAATAAAAAAATAACTAAAAAAAATCCTTAGCAGAAATGCCATATTTTTTCATCTTTCTCAGTAGTGTATTTTTAGGAATTCCAACATTAGCAACGGTCTGATTGATTTTCCCATGGTTGGCCTTTAGGGCCTTTATAATAAATTCCTTTTCAGCAGATTCCTTAAAGTTTTCATAATTAAGATCTGAAGCTGCTAATTGATTTTCGACAGGACCTGATTCAGACGATGGAACTACCCCAGCCCCTTGAAGTTGAGAAGGCAAGCTAGACACCTGAATCATAGAGGAATTTTCAATAATAAAATCCCTCTCTATTACATTTAGTAGCTCTCTTATGTTACCCGGCCAATGATATTTCATCAATTTTTCCAGCGCTTCATCCGAAATTCCTACCACTGGACTCTTAGGATGACTATTCTTAAACTTATTAATAAAATGCTGAACCAGCCGTGGTATATCCTCCTTTCTTTCGCGAAGGGGAGGCATAAATATAGGTAACACATTTAATCGATAAAACAAATCTTCTCGAAATTGCCCCTCTTGCATCATTTTTTCTAAGTTGCGATTGGTTGCGGCAATAATTCGAGCGTTGGTTTTGATTTCGCGGTTGGAACCCACTGGGGTAAATTTTTTCTCTTGTAGGACTCGCAACAGCTTCACCTGTAATTCAGGTTTTAGTTCTCCAATTTCATCCAAGAACAAAGTTCCTTGGTGGGCGGTTTGGAATTGCCCAATTTTCCTAGTAACTGCTCCTGTGAAGGCACCCTTTTCGTGACCAAATAATTCACTCTCCATTAAGTGTTCGGGAATTGCGCCACAGTTAATGGCAACAAAAGGTCCATTTTTACGTGGAGAGTTACTATGAATGGCTCGCGCCACCAACTCCTTACCAGTACCATTTTCGCCACGAATTAAAACCGTGGTATCAACCTCGGCCAACTTTTGA
>JANWYU010000136.1 GCA_025055135.1 Pseudobdellovibrionaceae bacterium
AAGGTAACGATATATCTGCTCATTTCTGCGAACAAACCGAACATACTCTCGAGTCTCACGGTAGGGAATAAGTTCAATAAAAAGCTCCTTATTTGATGTGGGATACCTCTTTAGCCACTCCTCCACTTTTTTTGGACCTGCATTATATCCGGCAAGAGCATAATCAACAGAGCCAAACCTCTGAAGCAATTGTCGAAAGTACTGCGTTCCTACCCGTAAATTGATGGGGGGCTGTAAGAGATCCTTAATATTACGAACACCAAAAACTCGGGCCATACCCGGCATGACTTGCATAAGTCCCATTGCCCGCACTCGGCTTTTTGCATTAACAACAAAAGCACTCTCCTGTCGGATCAAAGCTTTTACTAAAATAGGATCCAAATCATCTGCACTGGCCTCAACGATCAAATCCCAAAACCGAATGGGAAACAATAGTGGTAACAGATCTGGACTAAATAAGTTCGGATGTTGCGATAAAAAAGCATGAAGAATCCGAAAGGCTGCCAAATCGTAACCTATTTTTGAAAAAACAAAGGCTAAATTGACCAAAAATTCAGGAGATTCCGTTCTCAAAAAAAAATTAATATCCAGTTGTTCCCCAATCCATCGGACCTGATCAACGCGCTGATTTAATGCGAGAAAGAGTAATTGCCTAACTAAATGACGTGTTGATTGCTGGGATCCTTCAATTTGCAAAGACCAACTTGGTCCTTTTGAAGAAAGACGCTCTATCTGATCTACCCCACTGCCCAACAAAAAGCCGTAAGGGCTTATGGGGAAAATACCCTCGTAATCTCCACTTGTTAAGGAATTCCTGCTATTTTCACCGTTCCCATTAGGACCTCGTTGAGCCATTTTGATGAGATATGTGACTCTTTCGTGGACATATCGGACGTTGGTCATTTCCTTCGCTTGTTCCCACATTCCAATGGCCAGATTTGCCTGTCCATTAAGTAGGTACAGCAATCCCAAACGAATGGCAGCCTCCACCCTATAGGGGAAACGTTCACATTGAATCACTTTATGCAGTAAGGCTCGGGCCCAAGCTTGAGATTCCGATTCAGGGAAGTCTTTTTCAAGGGATAAAGCTAATCCATATGCTTTGGTAACATTTTCTTCACAATTAAAATCCTTTTCTAAAATAGCCGCTTGGGCCATTCTACGAAATGGCCTAAAAGATGAAAATTTTTTAATCCATTGGGATACTTTATTTTGAGGAAGGTCAGTTATTTTTTTTTCTACAAAAATTGTAGAATCGAAACAGGTCTTCCACTTATCTTTCTGAATTAGGCAATGCTTCTCTTTCTCTGAAAGTTCCCCAGCATATTGATAAAACTCAGCAAGATCCCAATGATTAACATCCTTGAGAAGAGGCATCAAAGGCGTTTGCCATTGATGGGGAATGAAACTTTGATTATTTACAAAATCGTGCGAGCCCAATTCCGCATCAGGATGAGCACTTAAAAAAGTAACTCCAAACAGCAAAATAAGAAGCATATCTTTAAGCTTAAAAAAAAATTACAAAAAAACCAATAAAACTGGTCCAAAATCAAAGCAGAAAGATTCATTCAATGAAGGAGACAACTCTTTTTTTATACTTGCACTTAGATCAACAAAACACATCTGTCGACCATTGTCCGATTTCATACCAACTTTCACAGTTTTTCCTTGACCAGCAATTTCATAAAGAGCCTGACCCAACCACTTTTCATCAGAACTTTTTTTTAAAAAGCCGTTTAAAAAAACATTTTTTCCAATCAATAGTTTGTTAAATCGAACTTCATTCTGTAGCGGAAATAACTGCACATTTTCCATATACCAATTACCCACTTGATATAATTGCGCCTGAAAACTTTTTACAGCCACCCGCTTTGAAGAAAATTGACCTTGAATAATCCCATCATTTAGGAAAAACATGTCCCCATTCTGGGTATCACGTATTTTTTTACCTTTTAACCGAAATTCAAATCCATCCTTGGAAGAACCAGAAAGATCTCCCTCTACATCATCAATGAGCACCTCCCAGGCCCCCAGTACCCACCGAACAACGTCTGACTGAAACTGGGATAACAAAACACGATCACGGTTTAGTTGCACCACCCCATTTAGGCGACCATCTTTTAGAGCCGCAGCCATACTATCGTAGTTCGGGAAAAATATGCTCCAAAATCGATCCGTCGGAAATCCCTTGAATGTTACAGAAAAAGGCTCGACGCGTCCTTCCCCCAACTGATAAACGTAATTCAGTCGCGCAATAAGCAAAGACTCATTCTGACTACTTAAAGAAAAATTACCCAAAATTAATTGCAAATCATTTTTGGCCTCTCCAAAATATCCAAAGCCGCTTAAATTAAATGAAACCCAACTTTCTTTTTGAATCGATCGACCCAATCGATTCAAAAAAGCAAACGGCGTTGATGATGGAGAAGAGCCCAAAGCAAGAAACTGCTCTAAAGCCCGCATTGGTGCCGAGTCAATTTTGGCCTCAGTGTAAAAGGACTGTCGTAACTGATCCCAATGAAAGCGCCCATTCAATAGTCCCTCGCGTAATCGACCAGAAATACTGGCCATCAAGAACTGATCTTGAGGATCGTAATTGATCAACAAAAAAATATTACGATATTCAATGTTTTTTCCCATTCGAAAAACCACATGGCTTTGTGAGGTCAATCGACCTTGTTCTGTAATTTCAACACTGACATCACGAAAAGTAATTGAAACATCCGATAAAGGAAGGCCCTTTATGCGTATCGATTCCACGGTTACCCTTTCCACAGGATGGGGTTTGGTAACTTCAAATTGGGATCGCTCATCAGACTTGTTACCAATTTCATGATTCAAATCGTAACCATTGGAAACATGGGAATCCTTTATCTGTTGATCCTGGAAAGAAACAAATTGCCAAAGAACAGACAACAGTTGCTCTGGAACAATAATCTCTAAATCGCCTAACCTTACTTCATTTAAAGCTGCTCTTCCCCTCATTAACTCAAAAAGAGAAATAGGCAGCTCAACCTGATTAGTTGTCAATCGAATAGGCTTCATCCACCGATAATCCGGCAAATAAAAGCCAGTAACATCACTAATTTTTAAAAGAATGGCTGGTAATCCTAAGTGATTTGCCACCACCAAATCGGCTTTTTCAAATTTTAATTTTAACTGGGGCTCTAGCTTTGCAAAAGCAAAACGCAGCTCTCGTTCGACTCGACCAGCAGAAAAGGTAGCTCTAAAACCAAGTCCCAAAATACAACTGAAAAAAAGAGCACCCCAAAACCATCGAGCACCTTTTTGGTCGACTACATAAGCAGAAACAACGCGCCACATTGCTTAGATAAACTCAAAGTGCAATATCTCATATTCTTTATCTCCTCTTGGGCTTTGAACTAAAACCACATCTCCTTTAGTCTTTCCTATAATGGCCCGAGCAAGAGGGGACAAAATAGAAATCTTATGTTCCTTAACATTGGCTTCATCAGTTCCCACAATTTGAAAGGTAACTTTTTCTTGCTCCTCTAAATCTAACAAAGTCACTGTTGCACCAAAAACAACGCGATCCGACTTAATCAAACGAGGATCAATTACTTCCGCATTGGCCAATTTTGCCTGAAGCTCAGCAATCCTACCCTCTATAAAAGACTGTCGGTCCTTTGCCGCCTCATATTCAGCATTTTCAGATATATCTCCCTGGGCCCTAGCTTCTTCTATAGCCCGAATCACCTGAGGACGCTCAATGGTAATGAGGTTCCTCAATTCCTGTTCAAGCTGAGCCTTGCCACGAAGAGTCATGGGCTGTTTTTCCATGAAATGCTCCTAGTAAGACATTAAATTTATTGAACTTTAGTCGACTTTTCAAGTAGAGTTTTATCTTTTAGTCTAGGAGAGGAGTCCAGAAAGTATCTAATCCCGTTAAGAATGTAAGTAAGTGTTCGATGGGTTATTTGTGGAAACGAATAGATCAACAACTTCGCTTACCCAAATTGTTGATTTAATTAAAAAATCTCAAAATATCGTTCTTACTACCCATCGTCAGTGTGATGGAGACGGACTGGGATGCGAGTTGGCTCTCTACTTCGCCTTAAAAAAAATTGGTAAAATGGTAACGATCATTAACGTAGATGAAACGCCGAAAAAATATCGCTTTCTAACTCCAGACCATTATATTCAGTATTTCAATCAAAACCAACAATTACCAGACCGCATTGACCTGGTTTTAATTTTTGACACCAACGATTATCGGTTAGTAGAACCTCTCTTTTCTGAATTAGTGCTCCGATCGAGTAAAATTCTATTCATTGACCATCATCCACTCCTCAAAATGGGACCACAACCTAATGAAGACTCCTACATAAATATGGACGCAGCTAGCACTGGAGAACTGGTCTATTCTATTATTAGACTATTGAA
>JANWYU010000154.1 GCA_025055135.1 Pseudobdellovibrionaceae bacterium
CATGTATATCGGATCATCCGCAGGAGCATTCGTCTGTTCTTTACTGGCTAATGGCTTTACTCCTGAAGCAATAATAAATGCCTTCAATCGGGGTGCTAATTACCCCAAAATCCTTGCCGATTATAAATCTCATTTTCCGTTACCAACAATTCGTTACCGTAATATTTTTCGTCCTAATATTGGAAACTGGATTCATACCTCACTTAAGTTTCCAATCACATTAATTAAGTCAAAAAGTATCATTGGAAGGCTCGAAGCCCACATTAAGCATTTTATTCGTATTAATGGCTTTTTCACCACAGATGCCATTGAAGAATATTTACGTTACCAAGCCTTGGCCCATGACCGATTTGATGAATTAGGGGTAGAGCTTTATATTGTCGCCACTCAGCTCAATCATACGCGTAAGGCTGTTTTCGGACCTTTTCCCAAAAACGAAAAAACAGATGAGACCATATATATAAATTACGCACGCATCAGCGAAGCCGTAGCTGCCAGTGCGGCTTTGCCCCCCTTTTTTGCCCCCAAACGCATTGCCCGCCCTGATGGCAAACTGATGAGCTTTTTTGATGGAGAAATCCGTGACACCCTATCAACTCATTTTGCCGAAGAGTTTGGAGCCAAAGAGGTAATTGCCAGCTACTCAACCCATCCTTATCATTACTCTGAAAAAACAGGATCTCTCGATCAATATGGGCTTCCCGTTATAATTAATCAGGCCCTTTACCAAGTCATTCAACAAAAAATCACAAGAGCCATACGCCACAAACGGGAATTAAAAAAAATCTATGACCGACTCATTGAAGAAATTCAGCGAAGGACTTCATCTGAAGACCAGAGACTCCAATGGATGGAAGTTATTGATAAAATATTTTGGGAGGAGGCTGGATTCAAACCCCAAACCAAATGGATCTACATCCATCCTGCCCCCAAAGACGCCGAAATGTTTTTTACAGATCATTTTAGTCTAAACCCGAAACTCCTTGAACGCATTGTGGGAATCGGATACCGTGCCGCCCTAAGCGCCCATTTATGACCTGTAACAAGTAAGACCTGCAACTTTAAACATTCTACTTAAAATTCATTTTCTTTGCCGCACGACCCGTCCACCCACTCCCATAAGGTGTACGCTGTGTTTTTTTTTTGGGGGGGTTCAAAGTCTTTTTTCGCCTCACTTTCAGAAAAAAAGTTAAGAACGTTTAACCTTGGCTTTACACATGACTTAAAATTAAAAATTAGTACAGCTCCGTCAGAGTTTAATCTCCATGATAATTTAGGGATATAAGGGATTTAATAGAGATTTTTGAGGGGGAAAAAATGGAAATAAAAAGAGTTCGGCTTCTTTTCAATGTGATGTTTGGTGTATTGGTTTTATTGGCCGGAAAACAAGATGATCTTATGACACAGGTCTCTCGCTGTGAGCATTTAGGGGGGTAACATAGTAGAAAAAGGCGTTGGAGAAAATGGTAGCGTTAACAAAATATGTTTAATCGCGAGCAAAACCTTTAACGAGGACCGCGGCGTTGGAGTGGGAGTCCGGTCCGCCAATCAAAGAAATATCGATGGCGACCGGGGTGTCGGAGTGGGCATTCGAGTTAAAAACAAAACAGTGGAAGAGGACCGAGGGGTGGGGGTGGGGCTGGGGGTGGGAATACGATTATAAGGTGACGTATCTTCAAACTCGAGCCTAAGAAAAAGTCATGTTTGACTGAGGGCTCGCCGTGTGGGATTGCTTCGGTCATTTTTTTGGTAACAAAATGTAGGAGAAGCGCCATCTTTATTGAGTTTGAAGATGTTCCCAAGCTTTCTCTTACAAAAGATATTTTTTGTCCATATTCACTATTAAATAGTTCTCAAACTTAAGTCTCGAGGGAGGATGAATTGCTTGAAGCCTTAGGAATCTAAGCACTATATTCGTAATATAGATGCCATTTAGGGCGCCCTTGGTAACTTTTTTGCGTTGGTTATGGGATGGGTCTATTTTTAATAAACCCAATTGTCCCTGTTACTAAAAAAGAGCCCGAGAGGGAGAGCGGGGATCGTTAAATGTTTTTTTATCTATTTTACTTACCCTAACTGTTTTTGGCGGTAGCTTTAAATGCCCTGACTGGCTTAACGACAAAAATCAATTGCCTCAGTGCCCTCCCGGAAGCAACATGGTGCCTGAACATTACCCCCTGGCCGCCTTCGTTATTTCAGACTTGTGGATGTCCACTAGGAACGAAGGGGCTTATACTTGGGATATTGTGAAAAAAGTATTGATGGGTGCCGGAAATAATACCCCTCTTATTTTTTTACCTGTTAGATAACAAACCTTCAAAATGATACAAGAGCAGATTAATCAACTGCCATTAAACCAAGATCAAAAAGATAAATATCTAAAATCATTGGTGTATGTGCCAGTATCAGCGGGCTTTATGTGGTTACAAGACCCCTTTCAGCCATTTATTAATAAGAATAATGGTAAAAATTATTATAAGAGAGGTGGCAAATTATTAACAGGACATGGGGCTGGTAACATAGAAGTGCTACCTGATGGTACCTGTTTAGTCGGAGACGATCATTTTTTTAAAGAAAAAGACTGGACCACTTATGTAGATCAATTTTGCCCGAAAGATAAAACCCAACGAATTAAAGTACCAACAAGATGGCTTCTAGTTTGACACGCTGATGAGGTTATTAAGGTCATCCGGAACAACAATCATGATTATCCATGTAATTTTTCTATAGGAATAGCAAGTCCTAAAAAGGCCTTTGAGATCATAAGCGCTCCATCCAATAGAAAACGAAGGTTTTTGGAGATCTCCAAAGAAATGATCACAAACATTAATAAAGAGGACGCTAAAAGTTTTTTTCAAGAACATTATGAATTATATATAGTGTGCAGAACGTAGTTAAAATCACTTTCCGAAAGTGACCAACAAGATCAGAAAAATGAGCAAAACGAATTTAAAGGCTCTCCCCATGAGGGAGTGTCCTTTTTTTTCGATGTAAAAAAGATGTTTATGGCAAAATAACCTTGCATCGGGGTTTGCCGTTACTGCCCAACCCGGTAAATGCCGTGTCTGTGAATGATACCTTACTGATTGGCAATCCTGTTAATGAGGGATTTCGAAATTATATAAATGATGAGCTAGAAAAGCGAAAGATCAAACCTGAATTTGTGGAAGTTTTTAAAACAATTCATTCTGGTCGAGGCTCCATTCATTGCGCAACTAACCCGATATATATTTGCAGGCCATAAGAGTACCTGAAAGATCAAGAACCACAAAACTGTAGTATCATCAAATTAAATTATCTCGGTATACAATACCCCAAAAATCAAAATAAAGAAAATGCCAAGAAAACAGTCTCTGCTGAAAATGCAAATCCAAGAAGAGGTCCAGCACAACAATCATCACGACGGTAACAAGTTATAGGGCACAAAAAGTCCCAGCATCAGATACCCTCTTCTTTTGATCCCTCTTGGTAACAGAACTGAGCACGAAGCAATTCTCGGTTTAATTGTGCAATAGCTACCAAACGAATTCCCTTCGGGCATGCGGCCTCACAAGCTCCTGTTGAAGTACAGGCACCAAAACCCTCATCATCATGTTGGGCTACCATGCGCATAACCCTTTGTTCACGCTCGACTTGGCCTTGGGGCAAGCTAACCAAGTGATTCACTTTGGCAGCTAAAAACAACATAGCCGAAGCATTTTTGCAGCTCGCCACACAGGCGCCACAACCAATACAAGTTGCATTATCAAAAGCCCAATCTGCCTTAGGCTTCGCTATAGGAATCGCATTACCATCAGGGGCAGATCCCGTATCCACCGAAATATAGCCTCCTGCCTGTATGATGCGATCAAAAGCCGTCCGATCTACCATTAAATCCTTCAAAACGGTAAAGGGTTGAGCACGCCAGGGTTCTATGGTTAGCGTCTCCCCATCTTTAAAATGCCTCATGTGTAACTGGCACACGGTTGTACGCTTCAAAGGACCATGAGCCTCTCCATTAATCATAAAACCACAAGAACCACAAATGCCTTCGCGACAATCGTGATCAAAGGCAATAGGATCCTTTTTTTCACGAATTAACTGCTCATTCAGTTGATCTAACATTTCTAAAAAAGAAGCATGCTCAGAAACCTTCTCAACAGTATACGTTTCGAAGTGACCCTGATCTTTAGGGCTTTTTTGGCGCCATACTTTTAAGGTCAAACTCATTAACCGTTCTTCCTGATGCATTACCAACTCCTCATTTTACTGTTACTAATTTATTTTTATTTGTTTTATTTGTAAGATCGAGTTGTTAACTTCACATTCTCAAATACCAATTCTTCTTGATGGCGCACGGGCTTTTCGACAGGCCCACGATATTCCCAAGCTGCCACATGACAAAAGCGTTCATCATTTCTCTTGGCCTCGCCATCAGCCGTTTGATGTTCTTCCCTAAAATGTCCTCCACAGCTTTCTTCTCGCTCCAAAGCATCCCAACACATCAATTCCCCTAACTCCAAAAAGTCCGCTACCCTGGCAGCTTTTTCCAATTCGGGATTAATCTCGTTCAATTCTCCAGGAACATATACCTCATTCCAAAACAGTTCTCGCAATTGCCGAACCCCTTCAATGGCCTTTTTTAATCCCTCACGATTACGGGACATGCCACAATAATCCCACATCAACCGCCCCAATTTTTTATGAATAGCATCCACAGATGTGTTACCTTTAATCGAAATCAGCCGTTTCAGTTCTTGTCGGGTACGATCTTCTGCTTCACGAAACGCATCATGCTCCACACTTACTTTATCGTTAAACCCCACATTGGCCAAAAAGTTACCCACCGTATACGGCAAAATAAAAAATCCATCGGCCAAACCCTGCATCAAGGCCGAAGCACCAAGACGATTTGCTCCGTGATCGGAAAAGTTGGCCTCTCCTGCTACAAACAGCCCCGGTATCGTACTCATCAAATGATAATCCACCCATAAGCCTCCCATAGTGTAGTGGGGGGCCGGATAAATCCGCATGGGAACCTCATAGGGATTCTCACCAGTAATCTTCTCATACATCTCAAAAAGGTTACCATAGCGCTCGGCTATAACTGCCTTTCCCAATCTTTTAATGGCATCACGAAAATCTAAGTACACGGCCTCTTTGCCCCCAACCCCTCGTCCTTCGTCATAACGGTATTTTGCTTGGCGTGAAGCCACATCTCGAGGGGCAAGGTTACCAAAGCTGGGATAGATGCGCTCTAAATAATAATCTCTCTCATTTTCCGGAATATCGTTGGGATGGCGTGTGTCTCCCTTTTTTAAGGGCACCCACACTCGGCCATCATTGCGTAATGATTCGGACATTAACGTTAATTTTGACTGATTCTCTCCATGCACCGGAATACAGGTCGGATGAATTTGGGTAAAACATGGATTGGCAAAAAATGCCCCTCGTTTAAAGGCACGCCAGGCTGCCGTAACGGCACACGCCATGGCATTTGTTGATAAAAAGAACACGTTGGAGTATCCCCCTGTTGCCAAAATGACTGCATCTGCAGAGTAACGCTCCAGTTCCCCTGTAAGTAAATTCCGTACAATAATTCCTCTGGCGCGCCCATTAATCACTACTAAATCGAGCATTTCTCTTCGCGTGAGTAACTGAACTTGACCACGATCTACTTGGCGCATCAGACTCTGATAGGCACCAAGTAACAGTTGTTGCCCAGTCTGTCCCCGGGCATAAAAGGTTCGCGATACCTGAGCACCCCCAAAAGAACGATTAGCCAACAAACCCCCATATTCTCGAGCAAAGGGGACTCCAATAGCGACACAATGATCTATAATTGCCGTGGAAATTTCAGCTAACCGATATACATTAGCTTCACGAGCTCGAAAATCCCCACCTTTAATGGTGTCGTAAAACAAACGGTATACCGAGTCTCCGTCGTTTTTATAATTTTTGGCCGCATTAATGCCTCCCTGAGCTGCTACCGAGTGGGCGCGCCTAGGGCTCTCATGTACACAAAAGGCTTTTACTTGGTAACCTAATTCGCCTAAGCTTGCTGCTGCGCTCGCTCCGGCCAAACCTGTGCCAACCACAATAATTTCAAATTTGCGGCGATTCGCAGGATTGACTAGCTTCATTTCAAATTTATGCTTTTCCCATTTAGTTTCTAGGGGCCCAGAAGGAACTTGAGAATGCAATCGTTGACTCATCAGTGTTACCTCATCATCAAAAATACGTAAATAGGCTGACTTAAAAAGCCAAGGGTTACTACAATGGCGTAAGTCCAGCTTAGGCTTTTAATTAATGCCTCATTACTTAACGTTTTTAAACCTAAACTTTGAAAAATCGATCCCACCCCATGACTTAAGTGTACGCCTAAAAGCACGAGCGCTACCAAATACCACAGAACGGCTAGAGGCTGAGAAAATACCTCAACAACCAAACGATGTAAGTCTCGCATTACCACCCCGTTAACCGTAGTCTCATAATAGTTGCCAAACTTAAAACCCATTAAATGAGTTATTAAAAATACCAAGAGCATGCTACCATGAAACATCATGGTCCGTGAGCTCAATAACACCGATTTTGAGCCCCGAGCCGTACATGCATAAGGTTGAGAACCTCGCGCTGCCCGATTACTCAGAGTAAGCTGGATAGCCAAAATGACATGGGTAAGAAGGGCTCCTAATAAAATAAACTCGGCAACATAAATCAAACCACTGGAAGTCAGTTGATGGGCGTAAGAATTGTAAACCTCTGGACCAGCGAAAATCAGTAGGTTGCCTAGCATATGAAGGAAAACAAATCCCGCCCAAATAAGCCCTGTAACTCCCATAACAAACTTTTTTCCCACCGTGGAACTTAAATAAGACCGAAGACCATAAACCATCATAGCCGCCACCTGCATATTCTCCCCTTCAAGTGCATTGTGTTAATCACATTGAACTGAAAATGAAAATCAGTCAACTTTCCCACAAGATTTTGATATATACAAACTCAGTCATCATAGTTTGTTGCAAAAAATTAGAAACTCTCTTCCCGAGGAGACCGAATGTCAAAAAATATTTTTGTCTGCTTAAAACAGGTACCTGATACCGAAACCCGTTTCAAAATCAGTGATCCCGACACCAAATTTGACACAAGTACGATCAAATGGATTGTCAATCCGTACGATGAGTTCGCCATTGAGGAAGCCTTGAAATTAAAGGCACAATTTCCTGATTGTTCTACCATTGCTCTCTCGGGAGGCCCCAAATCGAGAGTGGGTGAGGCCTTACGCACTGCTTTGGCAATGGGAATTGATGAAGCCATTCTTTTGCATTTTGAAAAAGACTGGCCATCGGCTTTCACTTTAGCAAAAGCCTTTGCCCAAGTGATTCGATCTGAGGGAGATCCCCTAGTGATTTTAACTGGAAAAATGGCCATTGACGATCATTCCAGCTTATTTGGGCCCATGTTGGCTGCCGCCTTAGAAATGCCTTTTGTAAGTCTGGTTAGCTCCGCCAGCTGGAATTCAGACCATGGCATTTTGGGTCGTGAACTTGAAGGAGGAGTGCGAGAAAAGGTCCGCGTTTCCTTACCCGCTGTTGTTACTTGTAATAAAGGGTTAAACACCCCTCGTTACCCAAGTCTACCAGGTATCATGAAGGCCAAAAAAAAGACCATTAAAGAGGTTGACATCTCTGCACAAATTAACGTCCCTGAGGGACTTGAGTTAAATCGGCTGACTTACCCTCCAGAACGGCCCGCCGGAAAAATTTTATCAGGATCGATAGACGCTCAGGTAACAGAGTTGGTAACACTATTAAGAAATGAGGCCAAAGTACTTTAATTCTGTTTTTATATTTTATTTCGTAGGGAGCATGCATGGAAACATTACTCGTTATTGAAAAGGACAACCAATCCCAGGTGAAAAAAACTTCTTTAGAGCTCATTGCCCTTGCTCAAAAACACTCCTGGAATTGGGATGCTTTAATTTATGATCAAGACCCCAATTTTAAAAATCAAATCATAAGCTTTGGGCCTCGAACGGTTTTTGAACTACCTGGTCATCCCAACCCTTTGGTAGCAGGATCCTCCTTCCGATCATGGTTGGTACCCCAACAATATTCCCTGATCTTAGCAACGGCATCAAACTTTCATCGGGATTTTTTAGCATGGGCCGCCTTTCCGCAAACCCCAACGATTGTAAATGATGTCGTGTCCTTAGAGCCTCAACACAGTTCACAAATCTTAGTGAAAAAACCCTTATTTGCTGGAAAACTGATTGGAGAATTTCGAGTTTCTCAAAGACCAGCCATTTTATTGTTGCGTCCCAATCAAATTAGTGAAAAACCGACCACCAAATCCTCCTCTTCAACCACCTTTCAAGTAATCCCCCAGCACAATGACCAACGCTATCAGGTGTTAGAGCGTTCCGTTGGAACGCAAACGCGAGCTGATCTCACAGAGGCCGAGCGCATTGTCTCGGGGGGCCGAGGACTAAAGGATGCCTCCAACTATCAAATGATAGAGAGGCTAGCCTCTATTTTAGGGGCCACGCCTGGGGCATCTCGCGCTATTGTAGATGCCGGATGGGTGGATCATTCCTATCAGGTTGGACAAACTGGAAAAACGGTAGCCCCAAATCTTTACATTGCCGTGGGAATCTCAGGGGCCATTCAACATTTGGCGGGAATGAGTGGTTCTCGAGTCATTGTCGCGATCAATAATGACCCCAATGCGCCCATTTTTCAAAAGGCCACTTACGGAATCGTAGGGGACCTGTTCGAGGTAATTCCCAAATTAGAGGCAAAGTTAAAAGAAATACTGTAAGCCCTTTGCCCATGTGTTAATGTTACCATATGATAGTATCGAAAATTTTGGGTTTTCTGGCCTGGGCGCTTTATCGCCTTATATCAATCACATGGAAAATTCAAGTGATCGAACCCGAAAGCCTAAAGGAACGATTAAAGAGTCACGCTCCGTGTATCTTCTCTCACTGGCATGGAGACGAATTAGCTTTGTTACCTTTAGTTAGGCGCTATCGGATAGGTGCTTTAGTTTCACAATCCAAAGATGGCGAAATCATGAACACGTTTTTAAAATTGCTCGGAGCCTGGACGATTCGAGGCTCTTCCTCCCGTGGAGGAAGTCGAGCGCTACTGAGTCTTATTCGGCATATCAAAAACACCGGGGCCAATTGTAGCTTTGCCGTCGATGGACCTCGAGGGCCACGACATCAGGTAAAACCAGGCATCTTTCAATTGCAAAAAAAACTCCACCCTGCCCAAGTGCCAATTTTTGCGGCCGGTGTGGCAGTAAATTCTTATTGGCAATTTGATCGGTCTTGGAACAAGGCCATTTTACCTAAGCCATTTGCTCATATTGTAATTCATTGGACAGAAAGCGCCATAAAACTAACCGAAACAGATGATAGCCATAACCAGACCTTTGTCAGTATTTTAACCAACGAAATGCATACATCCCAAAAAGAAGCGGAAAAATCTTTGAAATTTCTTTCCAATTAATGTTACTCTGAATGTGAAATTATAATATTCATAATGTCAAAAAAGGGGATTACTATGTTACTAAGTTACTTTCGCGTTTTTGGAATTTCTCTGCTCATTGCGGGTGGTTTTGGTGGGGCAATTGCTGCTTCTAAAGATGATGAGGTGTTAGCACGAGTAGGGCAAGTAACGGTCACGGTTGGTGAATTTAATAAAAAGTATGAAGAGGTAAAGTCAGTTGCAGTCAATCCGCCGACTAAGGAAAAATTTCTTGAGGATTACATTCGTTACAAAATTGGATTGCAGGAGGCTATTAAAAAAAAATTAGACAAGGATCCTATCATTCAAGAACACATGCAGCGGGAACTTTATAAAGGATTATTGGAAAGAGAGCTGAGTGATCGTGTCGCCAAAATAACAATTTCAGAAAAAGAAATGCAAGAATATTACAAAAGAAACCCTGAAATTCGTAGTTCGCACATCCTGATAGAAATCAAGCCTGATTCCACTCCTGCTCAAAGGGAAGAAGCACGAAAAAGGGCTTTAGAAATTTATGAAGAAGTAAAAAAATCGAAGCGTCCATTTGAAGAACTTGTGAAAATTTATTCTGATGATATTTTAACCAAAGATAGGGGCGGGGATTTAGGTTTCCAAAGTCGTGCCACTGTTTTACCTAATTTTTATGAGGCGATTTTGGGAATGAAAGTGGGAGAAATTAAAGGGGTTATCGAAAGTCCCAACGGATTCCATATTGTTAAGGTGACCGATCGACGCTCTTATGAAAACAGTGATAAACGGCAATTAAAGGCTTTGGTGTTTGATGAAAAACGTGCGCAAATTTTGAATGAGTATTTTGAAAAACTTAAAAAAGAATATAAAGTGGAAATCAATAGAAACACACTTAATAAGGCAATAAAATAACCTCCTCATTGGTTTTTAGCTTGTCTTTTGGCCCAGTTGTTTTAAACATACATTCATGGGCCAAATACTGTTAGTTCTCGTAGGGGTCGCACTAGGTTTCCTCTCTCAGTCCTGTACCCGATCCCGTCCTATTGACCCTGGAGAAAAAATCGCTTTGGTAATCGGGGATAAACAATATTCGCTAAAAGAACTCAGTCGATTTTTAGCAGTAAAATTGATCCGTTATGATCTTTTTTCTTTAAAAAATGCCCATTTTTTAGGAGTAACAAAAAACCGCCTTATAGCTGATTTCATTCTTAAAGAGCTAATACTCTTAGATGCTGCTAAATTAAATATATCTGTTTCTGAGCAAGAGCTTCAACAAGAATTGGATTCTATTAAAAAAGAATATCCAGATGAATTGCTATTTAAAGAAGCCCTAATTAAATCCCAAGTTACCGAACCGATGTTGCGGCAATCAATTAAGGATTTTCTGATAGCAAAGAAGTTTTTTTCCCACCTACAACAACAGCTAACCGAGCCAACCGAAGAAGAGTGCCGACAACTCTACAGGGCAGCAGGAGAGGAACACATGACTCCTGAGCGCGTGCTTCTACGACAAATTTTGGTGAAAGAAAAACATCAAGCAGAAGAATTACATGATTTGATTCAAAAAAAGAAAATTACCTTTGAAGAGGCTGCCCGCACCTACTCATTGGGACCAGAAGCCTCTCAAAATGGATTAATCGGCTGGATAGACGACGGACAGGTGGATATTTTTAAACCAGCATTTAAAACAAAGCCCGGAAAATTAACACCAATCATTTCAAGTTCCTATGGCTACCATATTGTTCGGGTAGAAGCCAAAATGCCCAGCAAGAAAATGAGCTTCGAAGAAGCGTTACCTAAAATCAAGCAAAAGCTTTTAGCAGAGCAAGAACAAGGACTCTTTTTAAAGTGGCTTGATGAAAAATTAAGAAAAGTGAAAATAAAAAAGAGTGACAAACTAATTAATTCACTAAAAATTGAAACCCGGGGAAGCTAGTACTAAGTTAAATGGTGCGCTAAGTCATTGAGGTGAGGCTAATTATGATTCAGTTCATTGCTCTTACTCTTGTGTGTTTGAAGCTCCACGTGCTTTCTATCAAAACATTTGCCAATCAATGGCTAGATGGAGTCGTGGTAACTGTAAACAATGAAGCTATTTTGAAAAGTGACCTTGTAGATCTAGTAAACAAAATTGAACGCAAGGAGTTTTTGAATGACCTGGCCCTTGTAGGCTTAAGTGCAGAGGAACTTCAACAAGACATCCAAAAGCGCATCAAATATTTAATACGTGTTAAAATGCTAGATGCAGAAGTTAAAAGACTCAATTTGCGGATCACTTCCGATCGCTTAGAACAAGAAATAAGAGAAATTGCCAGACGAAACAAAATTCCTCGAGAGGCGCTGCCCAAAGTTTTCAAGGAACAGGGCATCTCATTTGCGGAATATCAAAATTACCTTAAAACCAGGATAGAACATCAAACCCTAGTAGATCAAGAGATCGCAGCTAACATAAAAATTAACGAGGAAGATGTACTCTCCCTATATTACAATAAATACAATAAAAGGCCTTCATATTCTTTCGAAGTAGAATTATACCACATCTTTTTTAATCCCAAAAAGGGTGGTTCTTCCGCTGCAAGAAAACGCGCTGAAAATGTTTTTTCCTTGTTACCCCAAAAAGATTTTTTTCAAGCTGCTGAACAGTATTCTGAAGATCCTGATTTTCAAAAGAACGGTTTTCTCGGTAACTTTTCTAAAAGCGATCTTGATCCATCGATAGCGCAAGCCATTGAAAAACACAAAGGTCTAGGGTTAGTTCCTGAGGTTGTCCATTCCCGCATGGGATACCATATTTTTTACGTTAAGTCGCGCAAAGATATTCCTGACCCCGACTACTTGAAAAAAAAAGAGGCCCTACGCGCCGAATTGTTTGAAAGCCGCCTCCAACAGGCCTTAGAGAAATGGTTCGAAAATAAAGAAAAAGATTTCCAAATTAAGTATTTAAAAAATATTAACGAATTCAAGTGACCCTTAATGAAAAAAAAAGTTTTAGTAACAACAGGCGATCCGGATGGCATTGGATTAGAGGTTTTCTTAAAGGCTTTGACTCAAGAGTCTCTCACGGAGTCTTTGAAAAGTGTGGCCGTCGTTCTGTGGTGCGCCGACCAAGAACAAATCTTGAAAAAAAATTTCACATCGACCTTTAACCCACAAAAGATTTTTAGTGTTTCGCACCCAAACTCTGCCAATGTGCCCCAAATTCTTGAGGCTATCACCCAGCCTGGTGTCTATTTCATTTTGGACTCCCGCAACCCAGCCCTTTGGGTTCAAGATGCTGCCCTCCATTGTAACCTAAATCCTAGTAACAACATTCTAGTTACCGGACCATTAGATAAAACGACCATTAGGAAGGCGGGGTTTTCGAGTTTGGGTCACACAGGTCTTTTGGCCCATGTCACCAACACCTCGCGAGAGGCTCTTACTATGTTTTTTCATGGGGAATTTTTTAATGTCGTTTTATTGACCGACCATATTTCGATTAGTAACGTAGAACATCTGTTGGTTCCTTCTCTCGTTGAAAAAAAATTAAACGCACTTTGGGATTGGTCTCAACGTTTTTATCAATTGCTTGGTTACTCAGAACATACCCTCTTTATTGAAGAATTTTTTGGAAGGTTCCTTTGGTTGGGTGTCAATCCCCACAACGGAGAATCGGGTTTGATCAGCTTTTTTGACCAACGTTTATTCTCCATTATTCCTTGGAAGAAGCTTCTATTTGCTATCGGAGGTCCCATTGTGCCTGACACCGCTTTTGTGAATTATAGAGTTAAGGGTCGTACTACCTTTATTGCCAACTATCATGATCAGGGGCTCATTCCCTTTAAAATGGCCCATGGATTTAGTGGCTCTCATTTTACAGCGGGTTTACCTTTCTTACGGATCTCGGTGGATCATGGCACTGCTAAAGACATTTTTGGTAAAAACATAGCCGACCCTTCTTCTGCCCTAAGCTGTTTGCGTTGGGCCTTACGCTAACACCATATTCTTTGCTTGCACGAAGGGATTGAGTTAAGAAATTATGAACCCATAACAGCATTTTGTGGAGGGAGTTTGAATATGCATCAATCCTTGATCTTTCGCGAGTACGATATTCGAGGAGTGGTTGATAAGGACTTTGATCATGAATTTGCCTACCTTTTGGCACGAGCCCATGCCCGTTACCTACAAAAGTATTCGAGAAGTTCAGAATTAAAAGTTTCCCTAGGTCACGATGCTCGCCTGTCAAGTCCCAAACTATATGAAAGTGCCATTCAAGGGTATGTCGATAGTGGCGTTTTCGTTTACAAGTTAGGACTCATCACCTCTCCTTTATCGTACTTTTCAACATTCCACATTCCTCAATTGGATGGGGCCATCATGATAACGGGAAGTCACAATCCCCCGGATTACAATGGTTTCAAAATTTCAGTGGGCCAATCGACGATTTTTGGATCCCAAATTCAAGAGCTTCGAAACCTAATTGAACGCAAAGACTTTGCTCCCATTTCTTATGCAAAAGGTGGCACCATAGACTATGATATCTTTACCCCTTATGTGCAGCGATACCAAGCAGAGTTTCCCCAAATGTCATCAGTGCGCGTTGTTTTGGACTGTGGCAATGGTGCAAGTGGGGTGATTGCAAGAAGGCTTTATCAAGCCTGCGGGATGACGCCCTATCTCCTCTTTGAAGATCCGGATGGCCGCTTTCCTAATCATCATCCTGATCCAACCGTGGAAAAAAATATGGATGCGTTAAAAAAAACGGTTTTAGATCAAAAGGCTGACCTGGGAATTGGGTTTGACGGGGATGCCGATCGAATCGGTGTCATTGATAATTTAGGAAATTTTGTTTTAGGAGATGAATTAATGATGATCTTGGCTCAGGACATTTTGAAAAAAAATGCTGGTGCCAAAATTATTGGAGATGTGAAGTGTTCTGACAAACTCTACGATTTGGTAGCACATTGGGGGGGACAACCCATAATGTGGAAAACGGGCCACTCTTTGATTAAACAAAAAATCAAATCAGAAAAGGCTCCTTTTGGTGGCGAAATGAGCGGTCATATTTTCTTTAACGATCGCAACTATGGGTATGATGACGCCCTTTACGCGGGCTTAAGGCTGTGTGAGATACTGTATCACACGCAAAAGAGCCTATCCGATCTGTTGCAACAATTACCCCGCACCTATCATACTCCCGAAATCCGGATAGATACCACCGAAGAGAAAAAGGTCGCGATTGTACAAGAACTCATTAACTACTTTTCTCAAAGAAAGGATTTAAAAACAAATTTATTGGATGGCATTCGGGTGAGTTACCCAGATGGATGGGGGCTGGCTCGCGCTAGTAACACTCAGCCAGTTTTAGTCCTTCGTTTTGAAGCCCATTCTCCAGAACGGTTAAAAACCATTCAGGATGAGTTTTATCGTGTTGTTGAGCCCTTATTGTAACTGTACAAAACTTTAAATTTCAACTGACAACGGCTCTTAAGAAAACAACGTTCGGATTTACTCGAAGGGCTCTTTAAACCAGCGTTAGGATCACTGCAACGTTACAAATGGCATGTGATCAACATGGTGGGAGAGAAGGCCCATTTTAACAAAGACCTCCCCCACTCAAATACTTATTGTGGATACACGATCCCTTGCTAATCGATCAAATACGCCTTTTGAAAAGCAACAAAAATCTAAATTTTCCCCTGGAGAAAAATGGCAATAACAAAGGCCATAATGACGAGGGACTCTATTAACGCCAAAGACAAAACCATAGGAGTAAACATCTTTCCTTCCGCGGCAGGATTTCGCGCAATGCCATCGAGAGCGCTACTAGCAGCACGACCCTGAGCTAAGGAACCTCCTAAAGCTGCTATCCCAATCGCAAGCCCTGCACCAAGAGCCAACCAACCTTTATATCCCTCAACAGAAGGCGCTTGGGCGGCAGTTTCGGCAAAAGCCTGACCAGCGGCCAAAGTAATCATAGAAAGCATTACGATTTTATTCATAACAATCTCCTTCGTTATCTAACCACTCGTTTCATCAAGTGGGTTAAGTTTTTAACAACAACTAATGATCATGTGCAATTGCCATAGACACATACACCATTGATAATAAAGTGAACACTAACGCCTGCACAACGGACACAAAAAGGCCCAAAAGATAAAAAGCGACTGGTACAAGAAGCGGAACCAAATCTAAAAAAATGCCCAACACCAAATGATCACCCCGGATAACATTGGCCAGTCGTAATCCTAAGGTAAGAGGCCGGATCATGTGGGAAAAAATCTCGATAACAAGCATTAATGGTGCTATCCAAATAATGGGCCCCATAAAATGCTTTAAATAGTGCCAACCATTCTCTTTAAAACCCTGATAATTGTAAAATAAGAACGTCATAATACCGAGAGCGAATGTTGTGTTAAAATTCTCTGTCGCTGGCGAAATACCTGGAATAGAACCTAAGAGGTTGTTTACTAAAATGAAAAAGAAAATAGCACTAAATAAAGGAACAAAATCCCTTCCCTTTTCTCCCACAACAGATTCCGCTAACCCATGAATAAATTCAACTAAAACCTCAAGTAAACCCCTCATAGAAAAGCGATCAGTTGGAATAACCGCAGTTTCACCTCGTTTGAGCGAACTCCTCCC
>JANWYU010000016.1 GCA_025055135.1 Pseudobdellovibrionaceae bacterium
ACCTCGATAAGCAAATCCCTTGCCGCGCCCAACAAATTGTTTCCTCCATTTAATCTTCTTAGGACTGAGCACGACTTACCTCCTGCATTTCACGTAATGATAAAATATCACCCTTATAAATCCACACTTTTACCCCAATAATCCCATAAGTGGTCAGTGCCTCCGCAGTGCCATAATCGATATCCGCCCTTAACGTGTGCAAGGGAACACTCTTTTCATTGTACCACTCCGAGCGGGCAATCTCGGCACCATCAAGCCTACCTGACAGGCGAATTTTAATACCTCTTACCCCTGATTTTATGGCAGCCAGAAGAGCCTTTTTAATTGCGCGCCTCCACGCCACCCTCTTTTCTAATTGGAGGGCAATATTTTCTGCTACCAAAACGGCATCAATATCAGGCTTTCGAATTTCCTGGATCGCCACATGAACTTCATTAGACGTTAGCTTTTGCAGCTCTACTCTTAGTTGATCAATTCCAGCGCCCTTCTTTCCAATCACAATACCAGGACGCGCGGTATGGACAATCACTTTAACCTTATTTGCCGCCCTTTCAATATCAATTTTCGACACCGCTGAATTTTTTAAACGATCCTTAAGATATGATCTCAGAACGTGATCTTCCTTTAGGTTTTCGACATATTTGTAACCTTGGGCATACCAACGAGAATCCCAAGTTCTAATAACCCCTAACCGAAGCCCAATTGGATTAACTTTCTGTCCCACAACTTACCTCTCAGCCAATTCTAAATGTAAATGACTTGTTTTTTTTCTAATACCATAAGCCGTTCCTCGAGCCCTCGGACGAAATCTCTTCAGCGAAGGCCCTTGGTTTACAAAAACCCTATCTACCACTAGCTTCTGCATCTGATAAATCTTCTTCTCTTGAGCACTTGCAATGGCACTTTCTAAAAGCTTCTTAAAGAGATACCCCGCCTTCTTGTCTGAAAAGCTTAAAATTCTTAGGGCCTCATCAACGGAGCGCCCCCTAATCAGATCGGCCACCAATCGCGCCTTTTGAGCACCGATACGCGCATACTTCAAACTTACTGATACCGCTTTATTCATAACTCCGCCTCACCATATCAATCAAACAGCCCCAGGCTGTGCCTTTTTTTCAGGATGACCACCAAAGGTTCGCGTCGGGGCAAACTCACCCAATTTGTGTCCTATCATATTATCGGTAATGTAAACAGGAACAAATTTTCTTCCATTATGAACAGCAAAGGTGAGTCCAACCATCTCAGGGAAAATCGTTGAACGACGCGACCAGGTTTTGATCACTCTTTTATCGTTGTTTGCAATCGCCTTTTGAACCTTTTCGTACAGGTGATGATCAATAAATGGACCTTTTTTCAGTGACCTTCCCATAGCTACTTCCTTCTTTTAACGATAAACTTATCTGTTCTCGGATTGAGCCTGGTTTTAAAACCTTTACACGGTTGTCCCCAAGGAGTTACCGGGTGATGGCCCTTTCCACGCCCTTCACCACCTCCTAATGGATGGTCAATCGGGTTCATTGCCATGCCCCTTACCGCCGGACGAATCCCTCTCCAACGAGAGGCCCCTGCCTTCCCTAATTTGATATTTTCCCTATCCAAATTTCCCACCTGTCCAATCGTGGCCAAACAAGAACTCAACAAATACCTCACCTCTCCTGAGGGTAACCGAACCTGAGAATATTGACCTTCTTTCGATACTAAGGTTGCCCCTACTCCTGCAGCACGAGCCAATTGCCCACCCTTCCCAGGACGCATTTCAATGTTGTGAATTGTCGTTCCCATAGGAATCTCAGATAAAGGAAGTGTGTTACCAGGCTTAATATCGGCCTTTGGAGAACTAATCACAGTGTCCCCCACACCCAAACCCACTGGGGCAATAATATAGCTCTTACTTCCATTCACCTTGTGTAAAAGAGCAATCCGAGCAGAACGGTTCGGATCATACTCAATAGCTGCTACCCGAGCAGGAACTCCATCTAATTTTCGCTTGAAATCAATCAAACGATATTTTCTTTTAACACCACCGCCCTTATGCCGAATCGTAATTTGACCATGATTACCACGACCTGCCTTCCTATGTAACCAAACAACCAAAGATTTTTCAGGTCGGTCCTTGGTAATCTCACTAAAATCGTAACCAACTCTGAAGCGAGAACCATGAGAACGTGCTGAAAAATATTTAAGCCCCATTTCTAAACTCCTTCAAATAGCGCGATTTTTTGCCCCTCTTTTAGGGTAACCACAGCCTTCTTCCACTTGCTCGGTTTTATAAGATGCCCCTTCCTACTCCAGCGAGTCTTACCTCGAGCAATCAGAGTATTCACCGATTTAACCTCTACACCAAATAAATTTTCCACTGCCCTTCGAATTTGCTCCTTCGTTGCATTACGAGCTACCTCAAAGGTATAACAGCCCATTTCGCTCTGGCGTACCGTCTTTTCCGTCATTAATACCCTTTTTATTAAACTCATCCTTCACCCCCCAAGCGCCCCTGAAGAGCCATAAGATCGTTTTGGGAGATTAATACGTTTTCAAACTTTAAAATATCAAAAACATTGACTCCCCTTAAATCCAGATATTTCGCATTAGCCAAATTCCTCACGGAACGATCTAATAAAGGATTACTTTCTGAAGAGCCAACTACTAATGCCTTCGGTAATCCCAGTTGCTGCAGCTTCTTTGCCATGGTTTTTGTTTTACCATCACTCGCCATACGATCATAAACAAGTAACTTACCATCTGTTACCAAAGACTTAAAAACCATTTTTAAGGCAGCACGACGAATTTTCTTCGGTAACTCATAACTGTAGGTCCTCGGAACTGGACCAAACACCTTTCCTCCACCAGGCATAAGGGGAGAACGAATGGACCCCTGACGAGCGTTACCCGTTCCTTTTTGTCGAAAGGGTTTTTTACCTCCTCCACGAACAAGGCCCTTAGTTTTTGTCATATGAGTCCCACTACGACGACACGCCAATTGCCATCGCACAACTTCACTTACCACGTGGGGCTTAAATTCAACGTCAGCCCAATCTCCCTTTAAATCAATCTTCCCCACAACCTGATCGGTATCCCAACTACGCACATCTACTACTAAACTCATAATGCGCTCCTCATAACCTTCACTAAGGAGTTACGGCTACCGGGCACGGCCCCCTTCAACACCACCACCTGATTGGCCTTATCCACCGCCACTACTTTTAAATTTTTTACATGAACCGTTTTGTTACCCAAATGCCCAGGAAACCTTTTTCCAGGCATCACGCGTCCTGGCCATGTGCGGTTACCGCCAGATCCTGGCTGACGATGAAACATAGAACCGTGAGACGCTGGACCACCAGCAAATCCAAATCGTTTGACCGATCCAGCAAATCCTCGCCCTTTACTCGTTCCCACAACTTTTACCACATCTCCCGGCTTTAACGACTCTATATCTACTAAAGAACCTCGAGCTGGCTCAGGCGCACTTTCGGGTAACAACAGCTCACGTAATTTTTTGGGCGGGTTCTGACATCCACTCGCCTTTAAGTGTCCTAAGAGAGGAGAGTTACCCAACGTTCTCCGCTTTTGTCCAATCGCTAACTGAACACCCCATCCCTTATTCGGATATTTTCTCACTTGAGTGACGATCTGAGGTTCATATCGCAACAAAGTAACAGCAAAGGCTTGCCCTGAATCGTGATCAAACCAGGTAGTCATACCCTCCTTAAACAAAAACAGGCCATTCAGTTGCACTGATTCACGAGCACCCGTCGTACCCGCACCACTTTCAGAAACGGAAGGGTTCTTCTCTTCGGTTGACATACGTTACCTCAATTTCACTACGGTTGAAATAGCTTAATCTCAACGTCCACTCCCGCCGATAAGTCAAGCTTCATCAGCTGATCAATGGTTTGTTGAGTCGGATCAACAATATCTAATAATCTTTTGTGCGTTCTAATTTCAAATTGCTCCCGAGATCTCTTATCAACATGAGGGGAACGTAAAACCGTATAACGACTAATGCGAGTAGGTAAAGGAATAGGACCAACTACCTTCGCTCCAGTCTGACGAGCTGTATCAACAATTTCCCGGGTAGACTGGTCCAAAAGTTTATAATCAAATGCCTTCAGTCGAATCCGAATTTTTTGACTTAACATAAATCAAACCCCTACCTTAAAAAAGGCAAAAAGAAAATCACGAAGAAAGAAATATGCCTGATTTAACAAACTTTTGTCAAAGAAAATTTAATTTTATAAGCGGCCCAAACTGCGGAGCACGTCATCCCGAACCTTCCCAGGAACCACTTCATAATGAGCAAACTCCATGGAAAATTGGGCTCGGCCCTGACTTAAACTGCGCACATCCGTAGAGTAGCCAAACAAATTGGCTAAGGGAACCAAAGCAGTTATCACGGTTGTCCCATTGTCTTGCATATTCATGGCTTCCACCTTGCCCCGACGGGCAGTTAAATCAGAAACAACAGCACCCACCACTTGGGAATCAGGCACCCGAATCTCCAATTTGAAGATGGGTTCTAATAAATTCAAATGTGCCTTTTTTAAGGCATCACGTACTGCCAGCGCGGCAGCTCCCCGTAAGGCTGCCTCAGAAAATTCCTTACCATCCTGTTTTTGAAGATTCAAAACCCGAATATTCACACCGATAACTGGAAATCCCGCTAAGAATCCACTGTCAAGTGCCTCTAGGCAACCTTGAGCAATCATTTTCTTGGCCTCAACAGACAGAAACAACTGTTGGGTAACTTGCTGATCCCATATAATACGCTCTTCTGCAGTTACATGTTTTTCAACAGGAATTAGCTCTAAACATACTTTAGCATAATGAGCCGTTCCTCCAAGCAAACGATCAAACTCAAACTCACCTGTCACCGTTTCGGCAACAGACTCGCGATAAGAAACTTGCGGCCGCCCCACATTAATCATTAGATGAAATTCTCGATAGAGCCGATCAACCAATATTTCCAAGTGCAATTCTCCCATTCCAGAAAGTAACATCTGTCCTGTCTCAGGATCGATTTTTAAACGGGCCGAAGGATCTTCCTTAACTAAGGTCGCCAAAGCTGTTTCTAACTTGGCCTGATCGGCCGATGTTTTCGGCTCAATTACTACCGATATGACCGGTTCAGGTAGATGAATTGACTCCAAAACTAAGGCCCTCTGCGGAGAGCACAAGGTATCACCTGTTCCTGTATTTTTAGGACCGAAAACAGCAGCGATATCACCGGCCTTTACCAGAGGTATTTCCTGACGAGAATTGGCGTGCATTTTAAATATTTTCTGCACTCGCTCCTTTTTCTGAGTTCTGGGATTTAATAGCTGATCTCCAATTTTAATCGTGCCAGCGTAAACCCGAACAAAAACGAGAGAGCCCACATAAGTATCCGTCATTAACTTGAAGGCTAGAGCTAGAGATGGTTGATCAAAGGAAACAGGACAGTCCACATAGTCCAATTCTTTTTCTCCGTGAACCTCCTTCGCCCGAACAGTGCCCCGATCAATGGGGCTAGGAAGAAAATTAATAACAGCATCCAAAAGAGGCTGAATACCCTTATTTTTAAAAGCAGCTCCAGCCAACACCGGAAACAACTTCCGGGCCAAAACGGATTTTCTCAATGAGCTACGAACTTCTTCC
>JANWYU010000081.1 GCA_025055135.1 Pseudobdellovibrionaceae bacterium
CCTTAATTGCGGCTCGCAATAACAAGTCTGTAGTAGAGATGGAGGATTTTGAAAAAGCTAAAGATAAAGTGATTATGGGTAGCGAGCGTAAAAGTATGGTGATTAGTGAGGAAGACAAAAGGGTAACCGCCTATCATGAGGCCGGTCATGCCTTAGTTGGTAAAATGCTGAAGGGCTTAGATCCTGTTCATAAGGTTACTATTATTCCCCGAGGCATGGCTTTAGGTGTGACTCAGACCTTGCCTGAAAAGGATACCCTTAACCTGACCAAAACCAAGGCTGAAAATATGTTACCGTTTCTGTATGGTGGTAGAGCAGCAGAAGAGCTCATTTTTGCGGAAATTACTACTGGTGCAGCCAACGATATTGAAAGGGCAACCGATATTGCGCGTCGAATGGTGTGTGAGTGGGGTATGAGTGTCTTAGGTCCCATTGCTTATGAAAAGCATGAGGGGCAGCCTTTTTTGGGGTTGCAGTACACTCAAAAAAGTCACGAATACAGTGAGGAAACCGCCCGACTTATTGATCAAGAGATTAAGAGGATTTTAACCCAGGCTTATGAGACTGCTAAAAAGATTCTTAGTGATCATCGTGCGGCCCTAGAGCGATTAGCTGCTGCCTTGTTAGAATATGAAACCATTGATGGTCGGGAAGTTGATCTGTTGATTGCGGGAACTGAGGTGAGTGAAATTCGCAAGCTTCGACTGAATCAAGAGAATATGTTATCTTCTCAGAATGATCATGCCGGCGCCTCACAACAAGCCTCGGTGAATGATTTCAATGGAGATAAGGTAACCCAGTCTCCCTTGCCACTAAAACCGCAAGGATCCTAGGTTGGACTTTCTAGCATTTGAATATCTTCGTTTTGTTTTTCATTCCTTTCGATGGGTGGATATTTTAGATATTATTGCTGTTTGGTTTGTCGTTTATCATATTTTTGTTCTTGTTCGAAAAACCGGTAGTTTACAAATTCTGTCTGGTTTGGGAGTGGTGGCGTTTATTTATTTAATGTCGATTTGGTTTGAATTGTACGCCTTTAACTGGTTAATGGAGAAATTTTTTAATAATTTGTTTTTAATTTTAGTTGTGCTATTTCAAGGGGAAATCCGTAGGGCTTTGGCACAATTTGGTACCAATCCTTTTGTTATTGATGCTAGTGACCGGGAAGGGGAGGAGTGGTTGTCACAGCTTTTAGATGGGGTTAGTGAGTTACTTAAGGTCAATCGAGGTGCATTAATTGTTATCGAAAGGGAGCTGTTCTTAGATTATCACTTGGAGTTAGGAACCATTCTTAAGGCCCAAATTTCCGCAGAATTATTAATGAGTCTGTTTCATCCCCAAAGTCCCATTCATGATGGGGCGGTATTGATCCGCAAGGGGAAAATTTATTCGGCGGGTAACTTTTTACCACTATCTAAGAATCCCTTTTTAGACAAAACGTTAGGAACTCGTCATCGAGCAGCGGTTGGCCTGAGCGAAGAAACAGATGCTCTCGTTATTGTGATTAGCGAGGAAACCAATCGTATTGCGGTAGCCAAAGGGGGACAATTAGAGTTTTTCAACGATGTAAACGAGCTAAGACGTTTTCTTTACTATGAATTAAAGCCCATGGGGGTCTAGACTTGAGCTTCAAAGATAAATGGCTTTCCATTTTTAAAAACAATATTGCCGCTAAAGTTGTTAGTCTTGTTTTTAGTATTTTAATCTGGCTTATCATAACGAGCCAAAAAAACTTCGAGGTAGTTACTGAATTTGAGTTAAAAATAAAAACGAGTCGATGGGTAATGGTGCAAGACTTGAATGCCACAAAAGTTGAATTGCATCTTAGTGGGCCAAAGGATGCCATCAAGGCTATTACACTAGGAACTTGGCCTCGGGAGATTTCTCTCGACCTACACGATTTCGAGCCAGGGTATCATCAGGTGTTTCTTGATCCAAATAAGATTGCCTTGCCTCCTGGAGTGGAAGTGCGTCGCATGAGCCCTCGTTTTATTCAAGTGACCTTGCGATCTTCTAAGTAGATTTACTTTAAATAGATTTACTTTTGCTGAACAAGGGTGCTCTTCTTAAGAAGTTTATTCTTCCCAATAAAAGGAAATTCCAGTTAAAGGACGGTAACCAGAGGATCCGGTAACGGTGTTTTTTTGTTCACTACTGTTTGGATCATCGCTCACAATTGGGATTTCTGATTCCTCAAAAAAGTAAAATGGAGCAAAATATTTTTTACACTTTTCACATTGATTAACAAAGCCGTTTTCAAGTTCGTTTAAAGTACCACAAATATGGCAGCGCCTATAGTGGAACACAATGGAAATTTTTTTACGACGAGACATATTCCCTATTTTATTAATTTTCATTTTGCTTAAAAGAAAAAAAAATAAACTGTTTTACTCTGAATCGCCCCAATCTGAGAACGGATCATATGCCCCAAAAAGAGGCCAATAATTGTTTCAAAAAGGGTTATTTAATGAAAATCACCTGTGCTTTTATTACTTTTATGATCTAAAATATGCATGTTAGGGAAATTGAGTTGTTTTAAAATAACTCTAAAGTATCCTCCATTTCCTGAGATCTGTAGAGGCTTTCGTTTACAATATGATCAGTATTTCTATCATACCACTTCTTTTCCGTTCCAAATGGAGGGTCAATCCTATCAATGTTACGTCCCACTCGTCTTCGCGTTAACTCATCACCAAGGTAGCGATGCGGGGCCGCGCTTTCTAAAAATCCTGAATCCTCAGTCAGTCTTGGAAGGCCTGATAAATCGCTGATACTTTCATGGCCTTCTTGATTCTTTTTTCTATGGTGCGAGTTCTTATTTTGAATGAGGCGATCATACTGACTTAAAAATTGATTAAATTGTTTGGCATTTAAGTTGTTACCATTTAAAACCAGAGCCAAATGCTCCATTTTTGGAATCTGAGGACGTTCCTTGTTTATTGTTCTAATAAAAAATGTTATCCACAGTAATGTGCCTCTTGTTACACTTTCGCCACCCTGATCTGTTTCTTCAATTGCGCGTCGGAATGCTTCTGTTGATTTTAAAAGATGTAAAGGGAGACTATTTGGATGAGTAAGTGAGTACGATATGAGTGTATCTATGTGCTTTGTAATGTTAGAAAGCCCAATCATTTGGCTTGAGTGAACCCTCTGAGACACATAATATGCCTGTTTTAATAAATTCTTGATAACGTGAGATAGGGCTTGCCACCGAGTAACTAAGTCATGAGTTAAATACGGTAGCTGTTCTTGGTGCGCCTTTTCAATTGAAAGGAATTTTTGAAGTCCTTTGGCTATACTGTCATGATGAGGTTCCGGTGAAGTTAATAGAGCTTTAACATGAAATGGGGAAAGTTCAAAAAATTGACTTAATTCATTAGCTTTTAGAGCCGTTACCATTCCTAAGTTTTTAATACTGTTTTGCAACTCATCTCGTCCTATGATTTTAGAATGAGTTCTATCGATATTGGCGTTTGTTTTACCTTTTATGCCACGATTTGCTGGTGCGTCCGTCACATCCTTTTTGGGATAGCCACGGATTGGGCGTAATGCACCTTTTGCACCCCAACTGATTTGTGGAGTACCATTGATCAAAAATAAAAGTAACGTCAAACAAAACACATAAAGAAACGAGACTGTTAATGAAAAAGTCTTCAAGCGTGTCTCGAGATATCGGTAGTTTTTGTGATAATTCTGTGAGCCCAAGATTCCTTCCATCGATTCTATTGGCTTGATAATGAAAACTTGATACTTTGTCAAAGAATCAATTGTGGTTTAAAAAAATGACAAATAACCCCATTTTACGGTTTCTATCTGTAAACCTTTTTTTCATATGTTTCATATGTTTTGTAGCCGTGTGGGCACTGACCTATTTTTTGGTGGATGAACCTCTTTGTAATCAGTTTTTAGAGGGACATTGGCCCACATGGAAGAAGGTGTCTTATGAATACACCCATCTCGCGGAGGCCAAATATTATTTTGCATTTACTTTAGGGTTATTGTTTTTGTGGGGATTGGAGAACAGTTTTCGCCATTTTGGGTTTCCCACTTGGGATAGAGCATTGTGGCGTTTTCATCTATATCGTTGGTCTGCCCAATTTTTTAAGGTGTTACTTTTAGCAGGAATAGCGGTTCACGTATTAAAATTTATTATTGGTAGAAAAAGACCTTATGTATCCAATGATGGTGGATGGGTTTTGTGTGACCCTTCAGTATTTTTGCCTTTTGAGTGGGATTATCGGTTTCACAGCCTTCCGTCGGGACATAGCCAATTGATTTTCACTGTGGCTACTTTTCTCAGCTATTCGTTACCCCATCGGTTTCAATGGATTAAAGTGGTTTTATTTAGTATCGCCCTATTCCTAGCCTTGACCCGGGTTGGTACTGCCGATCATTTTTTGTCCGATGTTTTGGCTGGTGGTTTCCTTGGGGTATTTGTGACTTGGTGGTTACTACGGAAACGGGGACAACAACAGAAAGGGCGTTTTGAGGATGGGAAGCCTCCAAATGAAGCCGTTCCTTCTAGAACAGTTCATGGGGGCTGAATTAATAATGGCCCTTTAGGCGTAAAAAAGAAATGGTTAGCTGTTCCTTCCAAAAACCTGTTACCCATTGATAAAATTTTTGAGGAGAAAAGCTCTGATAGGGAAAGGTAAAGGTTCCCTGAAATTCTAAAAAGTATTGTTCTTTGTTATAAAGGTTGTTTAAGACCAACCAATCCATGAATAGGAAGGCAAAGTCCTTCAGTTGGTCGGGACACAGATGGGAAAAGGATTTTTCGATCCATGAGGCTATGTCTTGGAGCAGGGGACTTTTGGGCGGATTTTGTTTAAGACGCTCCAACCAAAGTTGAAAGCCCTCTTCTTTTGTTAAAGCACGGTGTAGATCTAATGATAAAACATTCGTAGTTCCCTCCCAAATGGGCATCACGTGGCTATTGGCTACAAGTCGGGGTATGGGGGTGTCTTCAATATAACCTTGTCCCCCAAATCCCTCCATTACTTCAGTAGCTACTTCAACCACTTTTTTCCCTGTATATAGCTTAAGTAACGGGGTTAGAAATCGCAATTGCACGAGATCTTCAGTGCGGCGATGGATCTCTGATCGTCCCCACATAAGGAGTGTATCAAAGGTAATTTGATTAAGGCCCCATTTGAGGGCGTGCAGATTGAGGAAGGTTTTTTGGTGTAATGGGTGTTCACTGATTGGTTTTCCAAAGGCCTTTCGCACCGAAGAATAAAGATCCATCCAGTGAAGGGCTCGAGCCATGTATCCAAGAGAGCATACCGTATTATAAATACGGGTGATATTTAATAATGGGGCAATGGATTTAATTCCTGATCCTGGCTCACCAAGAAGGAGTGCGGGTGTTCCCTCTAAAGTGAGCTCTGCTGTAGGAAGAGCGCGGGTACCAAATTTATTTTTTAATCGCTCAATGCGAATATGATTGAGCTTTCCTTCTGGGGTTTGAACTGGAATAAAAAATAAAGAAAGTCCTTTGTTACCCGGAGGGGCTCCTTCGATGCGAGCGAGGGCTAAAGCCACTTCGCTAGTGGTAGCCGAAGTAAACCATTTCATTCCAAATAATTGGTACCAAGATTCTTGGTGGGGACGAGCTATGGTTTCTGTGTTACTAACATCACTGCCACCGGTTTTTTCTGTCATCCATTGCCCTGAGGTCCAAAATTCAAGAGGATCATTTGTGATGAAGTGAGGCATGACCTCCTTTAGAAGGTAGGGATTTTGAGACAGTTCTATGACTCTTGCGCAACCATCGGTCATGGCAAGGGGGCAGCTAAATAGGGCAGAGCTTGGATGATATAAGTATAATTTAATCATTTGTATCAATCGGGAATATTCCCCATAGGGACGGTGGTAACCATCGCGGATAAGTCCCCATTGGCAGGCATAGTGTTTCATCAAATCCCAAGCGCTGTGGGTTTCAATAAGATCAATCCTCTCTCCCCAGGCAGAATATGGGATATGAACGGGGGGATATTTTTCAGCCATTTCCGCTTGTGGCTCGAGCAAGGTAACAATTTCCTCCCCCATCAGATAAAAGTCTTCGGCGAGATTTTTTTTGTCCAACTGGGGTAGTAGTTGGGTTTGATAAAACCATTGTAACCAAAGATCCGATGAATAGGGATTTGATAATTTAGGAAACTCTTGTATAAAGCTCATGTTTTTTTCTAATTCTTATTTAAGAACACATTACTTTTTAATTCAAGGATTTACTGCTACCAGATGTTCTCCAATTAGATGAATGGTTCCCCATTGTTTTTGTAATCTACCAGTGACAATTATAAATGGGGATTCTTCAATCAAGATGGCATATTTTTGATAAATGTGGGGCCATAAAATCACGTTACATAGTCCCTTTTCATCTTCTAAAGTAAGAAAACATACCCCATTGGCTGTGGGAGGACGTTGGTTGGAACTAATCATTCCTAAAAGACTTGTTACCTGATGTTGTGGTTGGTTTTTTAAAGATTCACTGTCATTTAAAAGAGATAGATCGATTATAGTAAGTTTTTCTTTAATCCATTTTACGGGATGTTTATCCAAGGAATAGCCCTTTAAACGATAGTCCCATCTTTCTTGTTGGGGATGAGGTGGAGGGGGTAAGCGAGAAGAAGTAGGTAACCCTTCTTTAATGAGATAGAATAAGGATTGTGTGCGGTAAGATAAATACTCTCCTAGACACCAAATCATTTGTTGGGTTGATACGGTGGTAAAAGAAAAAGCCCCAGAGTAAATTAAAAGCTTGATTTGACTGGAGCTAATAGTGGTTTGAACAATAATTCTTTTAATGATTTCTTTGAAGTAGGAAAGAGGGTTGAGTAAGGGCGAAGGGGAATCAGGTAGGTAACAACGAATGCGTTGTATTTCATGTACGGTATTTCGGTGTAGTCCTTTTATTTGTAAAAAGCCTTCTCTTACACCCCAGAGTGTTTGATGGGAGAGGGCTTCTAAAGTGAATTCCCACTGAGAACGAAGCAGGTGAAGTGGTAAAAATACCACTCCTTGTCGTTTGGCTTCGTGAATAAGGGTGCGGGGATGATAAAACCCCATGGGCTGAGCATTAAGTAGAGAACAGACAAAGACTTCAGGATGGTGACACTTAAGGTAGCTGCTAATATAGGCAATGTGAGCAAAGCTTGCAGCATGACTTTCTGGAAACCCATAGGCTGAAAATCCCTTTATGGTTTTTAAAATGGTTTGGATAAAGGGCTCTGGAATGTTTTGGCTTTTCATGCCTTGAATAATGCGCTGGTTGAGGCGTTCCATTTTATCGGGATCTTTTTGGGATTGTCCCAACAGGCGCCTCATTTGATCAGCCTCTCCTGGGGTGAATCCAGCAGCAATCATCATTAGTTGCATGAGCTGTTCTTGGAAAATGGGTACTCCGAAAGTGCGATTTAAAATGGGGGCTAGTTCAGGTTTAGGATAATTGATATTCTGAGGGGAATTGCGGTTTTTTAAAAAGGGTTCCACCAATCCCCCTTCAATAGGACCTGGTCGTACCATGGCAATTTGAATGGCTAGGTCGTAAAAATTGCCCGGCTTAATTCGGGGTAACATTGCCATTTGAGCACGTGATTCAATTTGAAAGACCCCAATGGTCTGGGCCTTCTGGATCATTTGATACGTTTTGGGATCATCCGGAGGGGCAGAATACAAACCAAGTGGGATTTTTTTGTGCTCACGTAAAAGAGTAAAGGCTTTATTCAGGGCATTGAGCATCCCAAGACCTAAAATATCTATTTTCATCATCTTGAGTGTTTCTAGGTCATCTTTATTCCATTGAATCATGTAGCGCCCTTCACGGGTTGCTTTTTCAATGGGGACTAGGTCAATAAGGGGAGTGCGAGAAATAATAAAACCACTAGAATGTAGCCCTAAATGACGGGGTATTCCGATGACTTGTTTTGCTAAGGTAATCCATTGGAGTAACACCTCCTTAGAGATGAAATTTTTGGTTATTTCCTCTAAGCTTTGATTTACCTCTAGAGGGCGACGGCTTAAATGAGTTTGTACTTTTTTAATACATGTTTCTGGTATTTCCAGAATCAATGCTGTTTCTCGCAGAGCACTTTTACTCTTAAAGTGAACAGTATGAGATACTTGAGCCACGTGATTTGTTCCATACCGGGAAAAAAGGAATTGGATGATCTCCTCTCTTCGTTCGGCATCGAAATCAATATCGATGTCTGGTGGCTCATGACGTTCTCTTGATATGAAGCGCTCAAAAAGCATTTGGATTTGGCGTGGGTGAACGGAGGTAATACCTAATAAGTAACAAACGATGGAGTTAGCGGCACTACCGCGTCCTTGAAAAAGGATATTTCTTTTTTGGGCAAAATCGATGATTTCGTAAATGGTAAGAAAATAATCTTCGTACTTTAGCTCCGCAATTAAGGACAGTTCTTTTTCAAATTGACTTTGGTATTGGTCGAAATCTTGGAAGGAAAGCCGCTTAGGGATATTTTGTAAGCAAAGGTGTCTTAGCCATTGGATAGGGGTAAAGGGATAAGGCACAGGAAAGGATGGGTAACTGTATTGAATTTGGGTCCAGCGAAATGTAATTTTTTGAGCAATTTGAGTGGTTTTTTCTAAAAGATCGGGTCGATCCGACCACATTTTTTCTAAAAAGGTAAGGGATTTAAGATAATGTTCTTGGTTGGATAGTCTGTTGATGGCGGATAAAGGTTGTCTTTTTTTTATAGCCATTAAGGCATGGAAGATGGATGAGTGATCGGGCACTGCAAATAAAACCCTTTGACAGGCTACTAATGAGTAACCATTGTTCTTTTCAAGATTGAAGGCTAACATATTGTAATGAAAAGACTCTTTAGTGTAATTACGATAGATTGCTAAGTAAAAGTCAGAATAAAGATTTTTTAAGTGCTCTGTTGCAGTTAGATTCCAGGGTGGAAGGGCCAGTACAATCCACTCTTCTATATGAGAAAAAAAATCTTTTTCTGATTGCTGAGAAATGGGATCCTTCCATAAGTCTTTCTGATGATGCATTAAAGAGAGTTTGTGACATAATGCTTGGTAACCTTTTATGTTTTTAGGTATGATAACGTAATGATATCCGTTTAAAATAATCTCTACTCCATTACTATAAAACAAATCAGGTGTTACTGGTATGTGTGATGGGGTATTGAGGAACTTAAAGTCCTGAATGGCATTATAGCCTTGAATGCTGCCATAGAAGCCATTAAGATCACTGATGACCAATCCTTGATAACCATGTATTTGTGCTTGTTCCAAAAGTTGTGCAGGTGAAGAAGCTCCTTGTAGGAAGGAATAATAACTGCGACAAACGAGTTCTACATAGGGAAGGGATTTATTCATTCAAAGAATCCCTCTAAATAAAAACAATGATCATGAGGAGAAAAATATACCCATAATAATTGTCCTTGGTTATTTTTTAAGAGAAAAAAATGCTTCTGTTCTTGGGGTGTGTCGCGACGTTCTTGCAGTAGGGGATGGACTCCGCAACTGAGTACTTTTTTCATAGGTAATCTTATGGGTTTTGCAAGGTGGATCAGGGGCTCATAACAATACGATGTCAGATCCATTGAGTTAGGTCCTTGGTTACTTACTGAGGAAAAAGAGGAAAAATTGGTAAAGGGGATGTTTTCATTCCTTAGATACGATAAAAATGTATTTTCATTCTGTGATGATTTATTGTTGGTTTGTT
>JANWYU010000105.1 GCA_025055135.1 Pseudobdellovibrionaceae bacterium
GTGACTATAAAAAATGTGACTATAAAGGAAATGATCTATGAATCAAGATACGAGGACTCAGCATAAATTATCACCACCAGAGTTGTTGATGCCAGCCGGCGACTTAGAGCGACTCAAGTTTGCCTTTATGTATGGAGCTGATGCTGTTTATATTGGGGCTCCTTTTTTTTCGTTACGGGCTCGGGAGAATGATTTTAACGATGACAATATTCGATTGGGGATTGAGTGGGCCCACTCTCAGGGTAAGAAGGTTTATTTAACAGTAAATGTGTTTGCCCGAAATTTAAAAATCAAACCCTTTGAGGAAGCCATTGAACGTTGGGTTCAGTGGAAGCCCGATGCACTGATTATGTCCGATCCGGGACTGATGATGATTGTAAGGGAAAGGGGTTATGATATTCCCATTCATCTGTCCGTGCAGGCTAATTGTATGAACTATCGAAGTGTTTTATTTTGGAAGCAGTTTGGGGTAAGTCGAATTATTTTATCTCGAGAGCTTCGGTTAACTGAAATTCAGGAAATTCGCCAACGTGTTCCCGAAATTGAATTGGAGGCCTTTGTTCATGGTTCCATTTGTATTGCCTATTCCGGTCGCTGTTTTCTCTCTCACTACATGAGTTACCGGGATGCCAACCAGGGGGTTTGTGATAACTCGTGTCGGTATGGGTATCATGTTTATCATACTCCGAAATCCATCGATTCAGGGGAGTATTATCTTGAAGATTTGCGTAATAGAGGGGAATTTTATCGCATCGACGAAGACGAACATGGCACATACATTATGAACGCTAAGGACTTGTGTTTGTTACCCCATCTTAAAGACATTTGGGAGGCTGGAGTGGTTTCATTTAAGGTTGAGGGTCGGACGAAATCTGTATACTACGTTTCCCAGGTGGCTCGAATTTATCGTAAGGCTATCGATGATATGGTCGCAGGAAGGCCCTTTGATCCTCAGGGCATGGTAGAGTTGGAAAAAGTAGCCAATAGAGGCTATCATCCGGGTTTTATGATGGGAGAGCCCACTTTTCATGCTCAAAACTATTCTCATTCCAATGCGCGGTTTCAAAGCCAAAAATTTGGGGGGATTGTAAAAAAGAAAGAGGATCAAAATTTGGTTGTGCTTGAGGCGAGAAATCAATTAAAGGTTGGTTCCACCGTTGAAGTAGTGACCCCTAACGAGCAGTGGTTAGATCAGGTGGTTGAAATTGTGCGGTTAAAGGACCAGAAGCTGGTGGATGTGGCCCACGGTGGAGCAGGAGAGTATTTGGTAACATTAAAGAATAGAGCATTAGTAGAAAATGCGTTGGTGAGTGTCGTACAAACTTGAGGTGAGAGATGTTGGGTGATCATGAAAATTTAGAAGTCATGCAGAATTTGTTGGACATTCAAAAAATGAGGATTCGAAAAAAAATAGATGCCTTAGATGATAAAATCATGCCTCTTTTAGCTGAGCGCTATCAATTGTGCCGGGAACTCTTAGAAATGAAGGATCATAACCGAGAGAAATTGATTGATGATCAAAGGCGTAAGGAGATCATAGAGAAGGCAGGGGGGGTTTATGGTGACCCTGAGGTGCAGACTTACGTGATGAGAGTTTACTCCCAGTTACTGGATTCAGCAGTTGACATTTTCATGAGACGGCGCAGGAGTTGGTGGGAGAGACTTTGGTTTTCCTCTGAAGATCATGAATGATTAAGAACCGTAAAGTACCATACTTAGTTATATACTTTTAGTTATATACTTGCTTTTTATTTTTAAATGACAGTTTCTTTTGAAGAGTTTCCCCACCATATTTTTTATGAAAAGGCGCAAGAGTTTCGAGGGAGTCACCTATTGTTGACTAAGGAAGAGCTCAATCTTTTGGTAACATTGGCCCATAATAGCGGTAATTCCCAAGTAAAGAAAATTTTGGAATTGGGGTCATTCATAGGCCGTACTTCATGCTTTTTGTCTTACTTAGGATTTACTGTTTGGTCGATTGAAAGGGATCAGAGATACTATCAAACATGTATTAATTTCCAAACGCGTTTGCACCTAACAGATATGACCTTTCTCAATATGGATGCCTTAAGCTTTCTTGAAAGACACAATTTTGACTGGTTGCCATTTGATTTGGTGTTTGTTGATGCTGATAAATCCCGTTACCTAACCTATTTTCGATTATTAAGTGCCCAGTTAAAATTAAGCAAATTAAAAACGTTAGTGTTTGATAATGTATTTTTAAACGGCCAAATGAGAGATCGAGTGATCAAATATGTTGCCAACCAAGGGGGTGCGATTGTTTTTTGGGGTAGTCAGGTTAGGTCCTCCAGCTATTCAGGAGTTTTGAACCAGAAAACCGGAAGGGTTTGGTCACGACAAGTAGAGGAGGGGATTCTACAATTGTTGGCGGAAGCCTATAAACAATTTTCCGTCACTCTTTATGATACCTGTGATGGATTTTTGGTAATTACGGTCCCTGAGGATGGGACATGAGATTTTTTAAAAACAAGGAATCTACTACATTGCGATCGTCATTTTTAACGAGAATTTTTTTTAAGCTGTGGTGGAGTGATGGGTCGTTAATTAAGGCTCCCAATGTGCCGTGACCCTTTTCAATTTTTTCGGTTATTCGTGCTAGATTTTTGAGTGTGGTTTGTATCTCTTGACGTTCTTGTTGTTTGAAGGATTGAATGAGTTCGCGAAGCTCTTGGGACAGTTTTCTAATTTCTCGGGAGGCTATCTCGGTATTTTCTAAGATATTTGTGATTTTATCTTGTTGGTTGATATGTTTAATTAGGGTTACTGCTTCGGTAATTAGTTGGAACAAATTTTGTGCTTCCTCTCCCTTTTCACTAATTAGGTCCAATAGGTCTTTGGAATGGCGTGCTTGAATAAAATCTCCAGGTTTTAATGTTTCTAATGATGTTCCCGGTCGGATCTGTAGGTATTTGTCCCCTAAGGCTCCTTGTGTTTTTAGTTCAATGGAAGAGTCTTTGGGAATGCGGTTTAAAAACTTTTGATCAATTTTCATTAGCACCTTAACTTGTTGAATATTTTCAGGAGATATTTCTACTCGTTCGACGTTACCGATCGTCATACCGTTTAAAGCCACTTGGCTCCCTGGTCCGATGCCTTGAACTTGATACAATTGGGTGAACAATGCGAATCGTGAATCTAAAAAAGACAAATAAGAACTTGATAAATAAAAGGACAAGCTGATAACCACTATTCCTATGCCTAAGAAGATTCCCGTTACTATGCTTTTTTTTGAGTTTACTGATCGATCCACGCTTAATTTAATCCTCTAGGTTTTTTACTCTTTTGTGAAAATCGGTAATCCTTTGGAGAAGTTGAGAATAGGATGGTCTTTAGTCTGGATGATTTCTTGAGGAGTACTTACGGTAACAATTTTTCCTCCATCAATTAGAGCAATACGATCACAAATGTCAAAAGCAACGGGCATATCATGGGTTACCAGTATTCCGGAAACTCCCTTTAGTTTCAGTTGAAGTATCATTTTTTTTACAGTTTCTGTATTTAAGGGATCTAAACCAGCCGTTGGTTCATCGAATAAGAGGACTTCCGGATCTAACATGATAGCTCGTGCCAGCCCCACTCGTTTTTGCATACCTCCGGAAAGTTGATTCGGGTATTTATGAAGGGCTTCATCTAAATTAAATTCTTTGAGAATTTGCACCACCCTTTGATTGATCTCCTGTTCAGACAGAGAGGAGTGTTCTTGAAGAGGAAAGGCTAAATTTTCGAATACGGTCATCGAGTCAAAAAGGGCGCCACCTTGAAAAGCGTAGGATATTTTTTTCCGGATTGATATCCATTGTTCTTCTGAAAAGTCTTGAGTATTTTCATTGAACAAAAATATGGAACCATGCGAGGGTTTTTCTAAACCGATTAACGAGCGTAGCAACACAGATTTTCCCGATCCTGATCCTCCCAAAAGCCCCAAAATCTCATTTTTTTGTAAGGAAAAATTAATATCACGATGGACTACTTTGTTACCATATGATTTTGCAAAATGAAGCACTTTAATTAAAGTCATATTTTTATAATAATAAGAATAGCTTAGTTAACAAAAAATCGCCCACCAAGATCAGGACACTTGCTGTTACCACAGCTTTAGTAGTGGCTATTCCTACCTCCCGTGTTCCCTCACTAACCCTTAAGGAGAAATAACAACTGCTTAATCCTATTATCAGTGCGAAGAAAAACGTTTTGAAGAATCCAGAGGAAAAATTCTCTAAGGTAAATCCATCACCTATTTTGGATAAGGTGTATGGTCCATCTAGGTTTAATTGGAAAACACTGATTATGTATACACCCAAAATTGATATAATGTTACTAAAAGCACATAGAATTGGTACGGCAACAAAAAGTGCGATTATGCGGGGGAGAACAACCTTTCGGATAGGAGATGATCCCAATGCCCAATAGGCATCGATTTGTTGGGTCACAACTTGTGATCCTATTTCCGCAGCTAGTCCAGCCCCGACTCGAGCGGCCAACATAAGAGAAGTAAAGACCGGTCCCATTTCCCGTAAGATGGAAACCGTAACTAAGCGGGGGACGTAGGGTATTCCTCCAAATCTCGCCAAACCGTTACCAAATTGTAGCGCCATTACCATTCCTGTGGAGATTGCGGTAACAAAAATCAGGGGAAGACTTTGTAGTCCTATGAGATAAATTTGATCCACAATCAGGCGGAATTCTTTGCGAACATGAGGTATTTCCTTCATGATTTGGGCAACAAGCTTGAGGGCGCTTGCAATATGCTCGGAAAGTTCTAACCAGCGATATTTCATAGAGTTACTCGTAAGCTAGTGATGAGTTGTCGAAAGGTTTGAATTTCTTGATGGAAATATTTTTCTTGAGCTAGAAAAACAAGGCTATTTTGGCATGAATATTTCTCAAACTGAATCACTTCTAGGTGATAGCTAAAATTCTCTTTGATACCACGAATCCAACGCCTTTGAGCGATTCTTTGATCAATAAGTAAGGGTTGTGAGTCAGTGGTAACTTCAACATTTTCCATGGATTCAATAAAGCTTTGGATGAGGCGGTCGTGATGCTTAGGGCACAGGGCGCGTACAAAAATGATACTTCCTGTATTCCTGCTTTTAAGGGTGATCATGTTTTTTTCTTTTTCAATGATACTAAATGGGGAAGATTGGGGAAGAGTGACTTCTAAGCGGACTTTTGTTTCCGACTCAGAGGGGGAGTTATTGAAAGGCAGGGAAATGCAACCGCTAACACTAATAATGAGTCCCCAAAAATAGGGTCTTGACCAATGGAGCACTAAATTTTTTTTGTTGTTTCTGCTGGTAGGCATAGCGCCCCGCCCCTCCCACCCCAAAGGTTGGACAAAAAGTACATCAATATATAAGCGACTATCGTTGAGACCCACTTTTTTTTAACGAATCTTTAGTCTCGATATGGTCTAATTTGATAAAAAGTGACATTTGACAGGAGGATGATTTGTCAATATTGAACGAAGGGGGAAGTCCTGGTATAATTTAAAGCATGATATACGTGTCGGAGAAGGCAGCAAAAAAAATAAATTCCCTTCGTGAAGAGGAGGGAAAAGACGAGAGTTACTTTTTGAGGGTATTTGTTAAAAAGGGTGGATGCTCGGGTCTTTCATACAAAATGGAGTTTGATAACGTTATTAGAGAGCGAGATAAGGTTTTTGATCAGAACAATACGCGATTAGTGGTTGACGATGAATCTTTATTGTACTTGGCAGGAATGACGTTGGATTATTCTGGCGGCCTAAATGGTAAGGGATTTGTTTTTGAAAATCCCAACGCCAAAAAAACCTGTAGCTGTGGTTCCAGCTTCAATATTTAAGCTTTTATCCGAACAAGAGGGTGTTTCACACAAATACAACAAAATAATTGACCAACATAATTGATTTTCTAAAAGTTTCTTCTCCATTATGCTCTCTAAGAGATTAATTTGATGCTGCCGATTTTAATTTTACCTCATCAAGGGCGCGGGTAAGATGGTTGATGAGATGGCTTTTTAACGTCGTTAACTGTCCCACGTAATTGCCACCGGCAGCGTACCAGTGTCCCCCTCCCCCGATGCTCTCCGCTGCTGAGAGAACCTCAATAATCCCTTTACTGCGGAGGCTTACTTTAAAGGATTGTTCCGTGTCTTGTCGAATGACTAGAGCCACCTCAATAGATTCGATGGACATAATTTGATCGGTAATGTCACGAACCTCATCAAAGGTCAGTCTATGGTAGTCCAAATCTTTTTTGCTGAGAGTCACACAGGCCAAAATCCCATTAGAGTAATATTCTATATTGGAGAATACTTTGGCCAAAAACTCAATTTTGTCCACGGTTTGATGGCTAAACAAATGACGATGAACTTCCTCGGGTTGAATATCGTAACGGAGTAGTCGCGCTGCAATTAGGTGGGATTTGGGAGAATTGCGAATAAAGCGATATAATTGGGTATCGAAGGTAACACTGGTATACAAGGCTTTTGCAATTTGAGGATCTAGGGGGATTTTCAATAGTCTAATAATAT
>JANWYU010000113.1 GCA_025055135.1 Pseudobdellovibrionaceae bacterium
GGCAGACGCACCAGCTTGAGGGGCTGGCGCCCGCAAGGGCATGGAGGTTCAAGTCCTCTCTGGCGCACCAGTTGCTGTATAGATGCTGTAAAGAAAAAGAGGGAGAATCCAAAATGTTTCCAAATCGTCTTCTGCTTCTTGTGCTCGTTTTTATCGGTGCCAAGGCTCTTGCCGAGATGGCCACTTCTTCAAAGGAAGTTCAGCAAGGACAGGGTACTGATTCCCCTCGACGAGTAGAAGTCGCCATTCTACATTTTACCGACACTCACGCTCAAGTTAAGGAGCATCCTGAGCTGTTTTGGTCTGACGATCATAGCCGTGAAGAACTGACTCAGGCAGGTGGGTTTGCACGCCTATACACGGTTGTAGAACATATGCGCCAGCAATATGCTGGTCGGGTGTTACTGCTTGATGGGGGGGATACCATACAGGGATCGGCGTTAGGTGTGTTTTCCAAGGGGAAGGGGCTTGTTCCTATCTTGAATTTTTTGGGTATCGACGGTGCTGTTCCGGGGAATTGGGAGGTCGTTTATGGAGTTGATTCATTAAAACAGGTTACGGCCATGCTCAATTATCCCATGATAGCGGCCAACATTGTGGATCAAGCTACCAAACAGTTGGCCTTTGCGCCTTACAAAATTTATGAGCGCGGTGGGATTAAAATTGCTGTGATTGGCTATACTGATCCTGAAGTGCCTGAGCGCCAACCCCCCTCTTACTCCAAGGGTTTTTCTTATTTGCGGGATGATGTGATTCAGCCGATTGTGGACGATATACGTAACAATAAGAAAGCGGATGTGATTATTTTGTTGTCACATATTGGGTTACCGAAGGCGGTGGAACTATCCTCTCGGATTAAGGGGATTGATTTACATCTATCAGGGGATACTCATGAGCGCACCTATACACCCATATTGAAAAATCATTGGGTGGTGGAGTCAGGTGCGTTTACCTCTTTTTTAGGAAAGGCCATCTTAGTGGTTGAAGAGGGCAAGGTAGTTGATAAAAAATGGGAACTGTTGGAGTTAAGGGCAGAGCGATATCCGGAGCATACGGAATTAAAAAGGATTATCGATAAAGCTGTGGCTCCCATTTTTAAAAAATTATCAAGAAAAATCGGAGAAACGAAGGATCCCCTTTTTCGATATGGGGTAAATCAGACCTCTCTTGATATGATTTTATCCGACGCCATTCGGGAGGCCACGGGCGCTGATATTGGTTTTTCAAATGGTTTTCGTTTTGCTCCCCCTTTGGTGCCAGGTCCTATTTTGGAATGGGATTTGTTTACCATTTATCCCGTTAATATGCCATTACGAGTTGGAGAGGTTACTGGAAAGCAACTTTGGGACTGGTGGGAAAAAGAAATTGAACATGTTTACTCTCAGGATCCTAAAAAATTATTTGGAGGGTGGTTACCAAGACCCTCTGGGTTAACCATCCGATTTCTTGCCAATGCCCCTCGGGGGCAGCGGGTAAAGGAAATTCTAATTCATGGCAAACCAATCGATTTACAAAAAACCTATTCGGTAGGGGCTTGTATCCGAGAGGGAGATCCTGAAAATCGGGTTTGCCGCATTCCTGATATTAAAAACCCGCGAGATTTTACTATCGATGCTCACACTGCGGTTAAAAATTACTTAAAAAAATTTGGTCCTTTACGGGAGCCAGCACAGTTGCGGGTGATTGCGGAGGACTTACCCACCATTGTGCGCTCTCAGTATTATCGCCGCTGAAAAAAAGAATAGGGTAAGGAGGAAAAGAAAAATCCTAGATCATTTTCCATCCATTTGATATGAATTTGATTATTATTGAATTCACGTTATTGAAGTATAGAGCACGGAACTTGCTTCTGATTGTTTGGTCTCTTGGCGCAGATGGTAGCGCGTTTCCTTGACATGGAAAAGGTCACTGGTTCGAGTCCAGTAGAGACCACCATTATGTTTCGATGAGTAAAAGGGCCAATAGAGCTGAAATTATCGATCTTTTCGAAGGCATTAAGAAAATGATCATGACTAAAATTCTTGACATCTAAACTGCATCTCTACAGTGTAACCTTTGCCAGTGGCGACATCAGCGGCAACCCCACCCAGGCCCACCACCTTGCCCAGATTGGATTCTTTCTCTCCTCCAAAAACAGCAACCGTACCTCCCACTACTTGGGCTACTTTTGCTCCTTTTTTAATTTTTTTGTAATCCTCCTCAGGCATATCTCCAGTATAGCGATGTCCCTCATTAACCACAACGGCCTGTTTGTTACCGTGCTTTTTGCAAAAATATCGTGCCTGTTTTAAAGCCTCTTGTTCACCCGCTTCTTGATCTGCTGCGCGCACGACAACCCGATGAAGACCGTTTTCCCCTGGACGCACATTATTATGGTGGGCGCAGCTTTGAGTTACCATAAAAGCCAACAAAAATAAGCTCTTAATTAAGGGTAATTTTGGTGTGGTTCGTGAGGGATTACAAATGTGTCGATTACTCATCATGGTGAAAAAGGTTGGCATAGGAGATTATGAAAATCAATGAATTAAAAAATAACCCGGACTTCCAAATAATAGTATGATAAAGAATACTCTGAAGTCGATTCAGATACGACGGGTAACTCAAATTTCATACGTTGAAGATGTTTTCCTAGGGTGATTCCGCCGCCTACAATTAGATGGAAATGATCATTGGCATTTAAGCGGGCATATGCTTCGAAGAAGGGAGCAGGATAGGAATGGATTCTCGCTAGCTGGCCCAATGGAGAATAGCGGTATTTTACTTCAGATAAGTACTCTAATAGAACAGATGCTCCTAATAGACCGCGATTTTCCCATTTTTTTTCACCAAAAAAGGAAAGCTTCAAACCACTGGATCCTTCTAAACGCGCATAGGTTACTTCATCGGGCTGATAAATTCTTCGATCTGTATATAAATCAATTTGAGTATTAAATCCGTAACTCCAACTATCATTTCCATAATCGACTCCGTAGGAGAAATAAAACTGGTTACCGCCCAATCGGGTGGTTTTGATGGTTGCTTTTGCTACATGAAGGGTCAGCCCTATCGCCACAAATACGTTTTCATTTTGCGTAAGTAGAAAAACCTCTGGATCTCCAAAACCTTCAGCAATGGTATTATTCTTACTTTCCACTTTTTCTAAAAAGGACCCACGAACACCTAAGTTAATAGTTTCGTCAAAACCGTAAATTAATTGCAAACCAAATCGTGTAAGATCATGTGGAGAAACATTGCTGTCTGTGTATTCTCTTGTTCCAATTAGCCCCTTCAATTCGGTTACCCATTGTTTTTCTTGGGCACGGAAGAAAAACTCTGAGTTTCCAGGGACCTTTTCTGAATCCTCCTCAAAGGACAGAACGAGGCTCGAGTAAACCAGGATAATCCCAAAGAGACTTACTGAACATACCAACAAGAAAAATTGATGCAATTTAGACATTCTCTCTCTAATCATCATTAAGGAATACGCATTGGTCAAACTAAAGTAACACTTTGCAATGGTTCTGGTTTTCTTTTTTAGCGAAATTCATCTCCTGGCCACAAAACGGTTTCTTTAGCAAATTCTTGGAGAGTCTCTGGATGATCCTTATTAAAGTGAGAGCCCCGACTTTCGCGGCGCTTGAGGGCGGATTTTACAATAAGAAGGGCGTTTAAACCTAAATTGCGGAGTTCGATAATATCGGCGTTAGGCCAGCAATCTTCGTAGTAGTTTCGAATCTCCTGATTGATTAATTTCAGTCGCTCCATAGCTCGTGCTAGCCGTTTATTAGTGCGTACGATGCCCACATAGTTCCACATTAAAGTTCTAATTTCGTCCCACATATGGTGGACCACCACTAACTCATCATCATCTGACTTTTTAGGGTAATGCCAAACAGGCACATCTTTAGGTAACGTTCCGCTATAACCACTAAAACTTTCAGCAAGCACTTGGGCACATTCATGGGCCATCACCAAACATTCTAACAACGAATTCGATGCCAGGCGATTGGCTCCATGAAGCCCGGTGTATGCGCTTTCTCCGATAACAAACAGACCATCCAAATCTGTTTTTCCTGATAGGTCAGCAATTACACCCCCACAACAGTAATGGGCAGCAGGGACCACGGGAATCCACTGAGTGGATGGATCGATATTTAAGTTTTTTAAATGTTCAAATATTACGGGAAATTTTTGAGCAAACGTCTGTTGACTAAGATGAGTCATGTTGAGATAGACACAGGGTTCGCCACTCTTTTTGAGGGCTAGATCGATGGTACGAGCCACAATATCTCGTGGAGCTAAAGATCCTAAGGGATGGGCGTTCTTCATAAACGCTTCCCCTTTTGAGTTGAGAAGTTCACCTCCTTCGCCCCTTAGGGCTTCGCTAATTAAAAAATTAGGAGACTCGGGATGGTACAGCAGAGTGGGATGGAATTGAGTAAATTCCAAATTGGCGACTCGACAACCCGCGCGGAAGCAGGCAGCAACCCCATCTCCGGTAGCACCTGACCAATTAGAGGTGTAAAGGTACACCTTACCCATCCCTCCCGTGGCTACCACAATGGCATGTGCTAAAAAGGTTTCAATACGCTGGTATTTTTTGTTTAAAACATAGGCTCCTATGACCTGGGTTTTTCCTGTTACCTCGGGGGTTACCTGCTTGTTGAGAATAAAATCAATTAAAATGTGTTGCTCTAATATTTGGACATTAGAACGTTTTTGCGCTTCTTTTATCAGTGTCTGTTGGATGATTTGACCTGTTTTATCTCCAACATGATGAATGCGTCGATAGGAGTGTCCTCCTTCAAGATGCAAGGAGGGGTCAAGGGGCACGCCCCAAGACTTTAGTTCGGCAATCCGCTGAGGGGCTTGGGTAATTACCTTTTCCACGACATCCGTTCGACACAGTCCTGCTCCGGCGATCAAAGTATCCCTAATATGATTTTCAAAAGAATCATCATCGGAACTTACCGCTGCAATCCCACCTTGAGCCCAAGCAGTATTAGCGTCCATTAAACCTTCTTTGCATAGAACGGTAACACGTAGTTTGTTGGGTAACTTTAAACACAAGCTGAGTCCAGACAGTCCGCATCCTACAATCAAAACATGAGAATGATTCACCATTTTTTCCATAAATTTTATTTTAGATAAATCACTACTTACATTCAATTAACTTCCTTGATTAAACAGAAAAGGAACCCATAAAATATTAAAAAATGGGAAAACACATTTTTTGTTTCTTTTTTCTTTTCTTTAACTCTCCTAAAATTTTTGCCTTTGAAGAGTCAAAAAATTTTTATATGCTGGCAGAATCCATTAAAAATGAATGGCTTACAATTGTCCAATTCATTGAGCCCACTTTGGAGGATTTGGAGTTACGCTTTTTAGATCCCCGAGAAAAGTTAAAAGCCTCCGTATTTAGCGGATTATTGGCGGTCTCTTTAGGTAAACATTTTAAAAACAAAGACGGATTTACCTATTTTGTTTCTCCTAATGTTGATGAAAATGTGTTTGTTACCCATATTTTGGCAAGTGATGATGAAGCCCTTTTTGTCAACGATCATTTATTTTCTGCAATTAATTTAGCATCCCACAAATTTATATGGAGGGTTACTAAAAAATGGAAAAATTATAAGGTAATATTATGGCTTCAACCTAATCTGTTAAAATCGTTGAAAAGTGCTGATCGCTTTCTTTTCGACAGTTTTTGGTTGTTGAATGCGCAAAACCAGATTCTCTTTCACGAGTCTTCGGAATTTATAGGGCAGTTTTTGAGTCGAATTCCTGGGGGGGATTTCAAAGGAGTTTGGGAGGGAAAAATTGACGGGATAAAAACAACCTGGGTGCGCGCCACTATTGCTCAAACCAATTTAGTAGCTCTTGGTATGTGGAAGGGCACACCTCAGCGAGAAAGTAATCGGGGATTTTTTGTTTGGTTTGTGGCCCTAGGGGTCGTTCTTTTAGGGCTGGGGTCTTATATATTTTGGGTAAGGTCTTTTAAAGGGGCCGCAAACTCCTTAAAGGCAGTAGAAAAAGCTCGGGTCAGTGGTAACGATTTGAATGGGGCAAATGATCGTCAAAATCAGGTTGTTTTCGATTTACCAATGGTGCCAGATGGGATCAAAATACAAGATGGTAGCTCATCTCAGAAACACGAGGATAGTTACTCTCAGATCCTATCTCGCCTCTTGGACGATAACATTGGCATATCAGGAGGCATTGATGAACAAAATAAGGATGATTTGGGTAACAAGATTTTTGCAGAGCTTAGCCGAAGAGGTGTGTTGTTACACTTAACTCGGCTTGCCCGCGAAAGGGATCGGTATTTTGCTCAATGGGTAGACATTTCTAAACTGCAGTCGCGGTTAATGAGATCATTATCTTTGAGTCATGATCAGATAGTAATACAAAAGGATTTTGGAACAAAAACGATTGTGGAACTGCGAGTGCCCTTACAATTATTGATTGCCATATTAAATATTTTTTCTGCTTTTGAAATTGAGCGCATCCTTGTTAGTATTTTAGAGAAAACTGTTAATGTGGCATTGG
>JANWYU010000132.1 GCA_025055135.1 Pseudobdellovibrionaceae bacterium
ACGCTGTCTTTAAAATTTGATAGTAAACCTTGGGATACTCAGTTTTCAGTGGAGCATACTGTAAATAGTAGTTCCTTAGGTCAAAAAGCCATCCCTCATCACTCCCCTTCTCCGCATCCTCTAATGCAAGTAGCAAATAGGACTCTTTTCGTTCTTCATTGATTGTCTTCTGCGCTAATTGGAACATAACTAAGCTTGCTTCCAAATGTTGCTTCTGCAACCTCAAGGAACTAGCCCAGTGTTCTTGCATTTCCTCATCCTCCCTCCACATATCACAGTAGTAAGAGAGGGTCGACACTAACTCAAAAGATGGATTTAATTTCTCTTGATCCAACCAACGCGCTAAAGCCAATCGAATATTTTGATGGGACTGTCGACATTCACTTGATTGGTAACAGGCGCGTTGATCAATATTTGAAAAAAATTGAGACAAAAACCTAAGTTTTTCTTCTGCCACTTTTTTTTGATTTTCTACCACCGAGACAAAAAACAGACTGGCATGGGCAAGTAACAATTGATTTTCATCAGGATTAAGAGCGTCTGCATGATCTATCAAATAAGACCAGATTGTCCGCAAATCATTCCACTTGCCCAATCGCTCCACTTCTGACGCAAGAAATGGTAAAAACTCACTCCACTTATCTTTCCCTACCAAAACCAAAAATTTATTAATATCTTGATAATTTAGGTTGCCCCTGCGAGCCAAAATAACAACGAAATTATTGATGACTTCAGCAAAAAAATCTCGCTCTTCCTTCCTATTCTCTTTCCCTTGATCGATCCTTTCCTCAACAATCCGGTGTTTATTGCTCAACAAAATCGTAAAATCCTCTATTGCTTGGTCTAGCTTCCCTTGACTGGCCCGAGCCATAGCCAAGCGATAAAGCACTAAAGGTTGATTTTTTTGCTCATAATTTAACGCTTGTACAAGATATCGTTCGGCCTGATCTAACTGATTATGGCGCATCAACAACTCTCCTAATAGAAAAAAGGCCTCTCCCCGTTGAGCTAAATCAACGGCTAATTCTGAGGCCTTCAATAGATGCTCCCGCGCCAAATCAACCTTACCATTAAGTTCGGCCAATTGACTCATTTGTATCAAGACTGTTCCTTGTAATGATTGAGATAGATCTGGTAACACATCTCTATATAATTCCAATGAACGTTCTCTTAATTTGTTACTTTCTTTTTGAAATACACCGTGAGTATCTATCTCCTTTTGACCAACAAATCGGGCCTTTTCGGCATAAAGCTCAGCAAGCCGCAACCTTAATTTTATTCTTTCTCTACTTTTTTCATCTAAATGTGGCAAAACCCATTCAATCTTTTTTATTAATTCTTCCTCCAACTCAGACCAAGCTAGAGAAGATAAGGGAATAAAAACCAAACTAATTAAAAAACACACACTAGTCGCTCGAACTAGAAAGTGAAGCACAACATTAAAAAGCCCCATTCCCCTTCCTACCCTCTCTATTGCTGTAAGACTGCAAAATGCAGTTGAGAAAAGCCAATTTGTGAACAAGCCGCAATAACCGGGCTGATCGCAGAAAAAGGTGTTTTTTTGTCAGCCTGAATAATAACACCAATCTCCTCTGTTCTCCCGTCTCCAACAAGCTGTATCCATTCTTTTCTTATCTGCAGAAGTTGTTGCGTTAAATCATTCAACTGAATTAATTTTTCTCCAACATAAATACCTTCTTTGGAAATCTTAATCACAGTATTTTTTTTTAATTCATCAATTTTTCTTACACTCGGTAACTCGATATCAGAAGATAAAATCAAAAATTGTTCCGAGTTTGAAAAAGTTAGAATCAAAAAGATCACCAGAATTGAGAATGCGTCAATTAATGATGTCAGCATCAGCCCCTCAAAGAACCATTTGCGCCCAACTTTGTTACTGATCTTTAAAATGCTTGTCTGTTGCAAAAAGCTATCCATTATCCATCACCCCTTACTAAAGGGGAGTAACTCCTAAATCAGTTACCCCATAAACCCGTAATAAATCCATTATGTAGACAATTTTTTCATATTCTGCTTCAGAATAGGGTTCAATGATCGCTGATCTCAGGGTCGGCTCTATAGTTTTTAACTTATCTATAATATTGACCAACTCATGGCCATTTAAGAAAACATTCTTTACTGTTACCCTATGTAATTCTTTTTTATTTTTAAGAATCTGAAAATCTTTGACCTCAATTTCAAGATCGCCAGAACTAAGCATTTTAATATTAATTATTGGGCGTTTTTCTGCTTCAGACTGGGCTTGACCCCCCATTGCCTGTCTTACTTCAACGGTACCAACTTGAACCCAAACAGCAACAAGCAAAAGAAAACAAATACACACCGAAAATAAGCTTATTACCGGAATCAAATCTAAATGAAAATCGAGGCTTTTTTTATTAGTGCTGCTATTCACAAGTAATACCTCACTAAACCTAATTTTAATTTAAACAACAATGGAATCTTGCTGTTCCAGCATCGCTTTTTTGTCCGTAACAGGCTCGCACGAAAATGCCAGCCAATTGTAAATACGCAAGCTGGATTGCTTTAAATCCTCAATCAATGTATTGGCACGGTTTTGGAGCACCGAGTACATAATCAAGGCTGGGATTGCTACAATTAGGCCATAAGCCGTAGTGTTCATGGCTTCAGAGATACCAGCAGACAGTAACTCTGCCTTCTCCGAAGGACTCGCTCTACTGACTGCAACAAAGGCAGTGATCATCCCTGTGATGGTGCCCAAAAGACCTGTCAGGGTAGCAACGTTACCCAACATAGGCAAAAAACCAATGCGCCTTTCAAGATGAGATGTTTCACTCAACAACACTTCATCCATTTTTCCTAAAATTTCCTCTTTCCCTCCCAACTCGGCTGCTACTTGAGTTCCAGCTAAAGCCACACGAGCAACAGGATCCTTTTGCAAATGACCTTCTGTTAATTTTAACACCTGATCTAACTGACCTTTTTTAACCAATAGTCCCACCTCTTCAACCCAACCTTTGTTCCATCTTTTGCGCTTGAAGTAGAGAAAATAAACCCTCTCAATAATGATAACCAACGACACCAATTGAAAGGCCAAAATGGCCCACATCCACATACCACCTCGATCAAAAAAAATAAGGATTTTTTCCATATCTGCCCCTTATCGCCAGAAATGCCATCGAACTAATTTTTTTTTGTTTCGACTGTCAATCTTTAGTTAAGGAAATTCAAAAATTGAAAAAAAGTAATAAAAGTAAAGTGTTACAGATTCCCAAAACCTACATATTCCTACGATACTGACCGCCAACTTCAAATAAAGCTTGGGTGATTTGACCAAGCGTACAAACTCGGGCACAGTCCATCAAGGCCGCAAAAATATTGCCCCCTGCAATGACTGTTTGCTTTAAGTATTGAATGGCCGCTTGAGCCTCTTTCTCATGTTTCTTCTTGTAATCTTTCACATGTTGAAGTTGTTGTTGCTTTTCTTGATAAGAGGCTCGGGCCATCTCAATTTTGGGGGGTACATAGTCCTCCCTTAAGGTATCTGGATCAATAAAGGTATTCACCCCAATAATGG
>JANWYU010000166.1 GCA_025055135.1 Pseudobdellovibrionaceae bacterium
GTAATCCACATAGCCCCTTACCTTCCCATGCAGGATAATAGTCCTGTGTTCCCGTTGGTGTCCCCAAAATACGGGCCTCCAAATTATGTGCGATTCGGACCCATTCATGAACCCCCCACTGCTCCATCCCCTTTGGCTTCAGCCATTGATAAAATGTTTTCAGTAGGGTAACAAGTAAACTGCTACTTCCGCCAAGCCCGGCACCAACGGGAGATTCACTTTGAACAGAAAGTTCAAACCCACTGGACGGAGAAAAAAATCCAACTACCTCCTTTAAAAGCAATAATCTTTGATCTGATGTATTTAAAAGATCATGAACATTCTTGAAAACCACACAGGGAGCGGATTCCCACTGTATATGCACTTGAGAATCTGTTCGTGGTTTTAAAGTACATGAAGAAAAAATATCAATCGCAACATTCCATGTCCAAGCGCCCTTAAGAAAGGTATAGATAGGCCATAAATCCAAAGTGCCGCCAACAAGATCAATACGGGTCGGTGATTTCTGAAGAATTTCTACAGTTGATTTTTCAAACACAATTCTAAATGCAATAAACCTTATTTCTTGTTGTCTTTATGCTCACTAGAGCTATCCCGCTTTTCCTGATCAGCAATGAGGCGATCCAATTCCAATTTATTAAAGTCGGCCTCACTAATCCAAACCACATCCTGATATTTGGATGATTTAACTGGAACCAAACTTTTCTTTTTCGCCATAACTTCATATTGTTTTGTGCTACCAAACGTCCATTTCCCTAAACTCTCCCCTGATTCATTCCAAAACTCAACCTGACCCCGATCCAATACCTCTTGGCCTTTAACTTTAAGGTCTTCACTAAATTCCTCAACCGTTAACACCGAAAACTGATCAATTAACGTATCCAACTTTTTAGGATCAATAGCCAATTCAGGAGACGAACTTGATATCTTAGTCCACTCCCCCTGTCGCTTTTCAGAATCAACAAATCGATCCTGCCAGCGAACGTGGACCTTTTTTACATCGGTCGATTTCATCTCAAAGGGGCCTCTTCGATCTCTCAAAGCCCTCCAATCCAGTTCTTTAAGCTTACTATAATCACTTTGAGCCACGCGCACAATTTTTTGTCCTTCATCCTTAAGCCAAAAATAATAAGTTCCTTCTTTATCATTTCTGCCAAATATCAAATGCCAAGGCTTTTCTGGATTACCATGGTATAAAGTAATGTTACCTTCAGGCTTATCTAATCCAAATTGGGCCATAAGCTTTTTATCCCCTGCCCCGTCGTCTTTAAATTCCAAAGCCACCTGACTGGTAAATAAATTGAGAAAATCAGACACCTTAGTAGCATCAATAATAAATTTCGGATTATCAGGGGCCATCCAACGATTATCAACCTTTTTTAATAAAATATTCTTCTTACCAGAAATTAATTTAACTTGATTTACTTGCCCCACATCATGTCCAAACAATCTTTTGTTCCTCAAATCAAAAGCCGTTTTATCAAAAGCACTGTCCCAATTGTATCCAACAAGCCACACTCTGGGATCATCACGTAACTTCACATAGCTTTTTCCTTGGTAATTTTTTTGCTGACCCCGTATTAACTCAATAACCCGCTCCTTAGACTCACCCCCTTCTTCACCTTTTTTCTGAACATAAACCCTAATTCGATGAGTTTTCTCAGGTTGATCTAACCCAAACACTTTATAGTCAACCGACTTACCCAAAGTGATTTCTTTTTCATATAGCTCTTTTTGAAGCGTATTCACTAAATCTGTTACTTGGTTTTGATCGACCTCATCCTTAACTGGTTCCACTAACACCCAGTTTTGATTGATACGATTAATCCGCACTGCCCTTTCAGAGGGTTTTACAACTTCTACTCCAACAATTTCCTCACCCTCCTTTAGCGGTAACACCCTCATGCTTACCTTTTTTTCTTCCTCTTTTTGTTTTTCCTTTCGAACATCCAAAATACTTAACGTTACCGCAATTACGGTTAAACCCAATAAAATCCAAAATCCTTTGGATCGGATCATGCATTCCTCCTACGGAACCACTGCACACCACTCAAAATGAAAAACAACACCGGCAAAGGAATCACAAGAGCAAAAATGAATAAAACAAAATCCGTTTGCGTCATATTCAGTTGAGTGGCTTGAATTTCTTTGGGCGTGATACTAATCAAATTCTCTTCTTTAGCTAATGCCGAAACAATGTTTAAAGCCAAATCACGGTTTAGATTCAAATACAAATAACGATTAAGGAAAATATCCTCATCTCCAAGCACTACTGCGTGAAAGGATTTTTCGGCCCCTTCTAACTTACCCTTGATTTCAAAAGCCAAAGTAAATGGTCCTTTTTTGGCTTGGGCTTCGTTGAAATTTAAACTGGAAAAGGCCAAGGTTTCGGATCCAGTTTTTACCAACTCAGAATATTCAAAAGACTTGCCTTCTATCTTGCTTAAACTTTGTGGTAACCGAAATACGGTCATTTCGTTTCTACTAAACGGCTTAGTAATCGAGCTAGTTGTTGAAAACTCCGTACCGCGAGTAGCCTCAGGATTTACTGCCCTACCGAATGGAGTATCTAAAACGGTAACCACAACATTTTCACCCTCTTTGATACCTAACGTGTTTAGAAGTTCTCCCAACTGATGAGGCTTCCACGGCTCTAAGCCTAAAATCAAACTACCTCCTTTTTTCAAATAATCGATGATTGCTTTGACCTCAAAATCCAAAAACTGCTGTTGCGGTCCCCAAACCATAAGGACATCGGCATCGTCAGGGACGCGGCTTGCCTGGCTGAACGTTAGAGTTTCAACCTGGTAACGGTTACCTTCCAAAAGACTCTTAAACACTGCTAGGCTACGTCCATCTTTTGCCGATTCTAAACTCGCCTCCCCATGACCGGCTAAAACATAAATCCTTTTTTCCTTCTGACGAGTTACTTTAGCCAAGGCACTCGTTATTTCTTGTTCTTCGATCTTTTCAATTACATTCCTTCTACCCTTGTAATCCAAAACCACACTGTAAGTTCCCTTTTTAATACCATACAACTCTGCTAAATCAGGACGCTCATTAACTTCCACAAACTCCAATTTAATATGAGAAGAAACGTCCTGATATTTTCGAATTAAATCAATAAAGGCCCGCTTATTTTGTACTACTCCCTCCGCCCCATCCTCATAAAAATAAATGACCTTTAACTCATCATCTAATTGTTTTGCCAACTGAATTGATTGCTCTGAAAGGGTATTGATTTGATTCAAGCTAAAATCAAAGGTTTTATAGTAACGAGTGGAAAGAAAATTAATAGAGATTAAAAGCACAAGCACTAGTAAAATCATAGCGCCCATGCTCATTCCCTGTCGGGTCGTTCGCAAAGCAAAAAACTCCCTATAAAATTTATGATCCACTACAAACGCGGCAATAATGGCTACCGCACTTAATCCAAGAGATACCCACAAAAACGGCACCCAAGTTCCCAATAAGAAACGAACCACTGCAAAAGAAACTAAGCAAATACCAGCAATAAACCAAAGCGCTTTACCTAGACGACTCATCGGTTACCTCCATCGAGCACTTTCCACAACACGCTCATTTAAAAACCCAAATAAGAACACCAAACTAAGAAAATAAACGATTCCCGTGGTACGCACTGTTCCCTCAACCAAACTACTCAAATGCTGACTGAGAGATATGTGCTCAAAAATGGCTCGAGCAGTGCTTGAATCAACTATATCAACCCCCATACCAACAAACCAAATGAAGACGTTCATAATTACAGCCATTACATAAGCGACAATCCCACTTTCTGTAAGACTTGAACAAAAAAGATCCATAGCAGTATACACGCTAGCCACCAAAAAAATCCCAAAATACGCAACTAACAAAGTACCCCAATTAAAGTCCGCAAAAAAAGCCATAGATACGGGATAGATAGCGGAAAGTAACATTACAAACAACACAGCCCCTAAAGCCGCCATCATTTTGCCTAAAACGATCTCATAGCTGGTAATAGGAGAGGTTAGCAATAAATCAAAAGTTTTCAGCTTTTTTTCCTCAGAAAATAACCTCATGGTTAATGCTGGAACCACAAAAATAAGAATTAAATTTAGGTAACTTAAATGTCTTAAGAATAGTCCATAATGAATATTCATAGACTGGTTATTGAAACCACCTGAAAACATAGCCGAACGAATCTGAATTTCAAACATCTTCAGTGCATTCGGGAATACCCATGACAGTATGGTTACCATCAAACCACAAACCAAAAGAAAATTGGGGCTACTTAAAAAAGCCTTCATTTCTTTTTTGAAAATAACCAATGCTCCCCTCATAACGTTACCTCCTCCACATGATTCACACTGTTACTCAGTTGATCGGAAGACTTTGAACCATAGGTTAAACTGAGGAACACTTCTTCTAAATTAGCATGAGCCAATCTTAACTCAACAATACCCAAATTATTTTTAATGATAAATTGAGCCAAATCGTCCATAACATGACCAGAAGTCTGTCCCGCAAAAGAAATTTCAAACTCGTCACTAAGTCGCCCTTTACGCACCTTAACCCCTGGAGCAAATTCCTCTAAAACCTTTTGGGCTCGTTCAACTTCTCGTACCCTTACTATTGCCTTGTTGGTCCCTGATTTTAACTTGGTTAAATTTTCTAAACTATCCTCTGCAACAATCTTTCCCTTATGAATGATAATCACCCTTTGACAGGTTGCCTCCACCTCAGACAGAATATGGGTCGAAAGAATAATCGTATGCTGACCCCTTAATTCCTGAATCAAACTTCTAATTTCTGCTACTTGTCTGGGATCCAACCCAACGGTGGGCTCATCTAAGATCAATACTTCAGGATTGGAAACAAGGGCCTGAGCAATACCAACCCTCTGACGGAAACCCTTCGATAAGTTACCAATCAATCTTTTCTCTACTTGAGTCAGCTGGGTACGCTCTAGGGCATAGGAAACATTCTTTTTTAAATCAGCCTTTGGTACACCTTTTAATTCTGCCACATAAAGCAAATAATCCCGTACCCGCATATCCATATAGACAGGGGGAGTCTCTGGCAGGTAACCGATTTTACGTTTCACAGCCACCGGATTTTCAAAAACATCGATACCATCAACTCGAGCAATTCCTTCGGTAGGCGCCATGGCCCCAGTAATAATCCGCATGGTTGTTGACTTGCCAGCGCCATTAGGTCCTAAAAAGCCAACAACTTCACCCCGATTTACTTTGAATGAAACATCATGTATGGCACGGTTTTCCCCATAGAGCTTGGTAAGCCCAATCACCTCTACCATGTGTCCTCCTTAAAATAAGAGCCAGATTCGACCTTCATTGTAAGAAAATGGATCATGATGGCAATACCACAATGCGTTAGTGGTGGGGTAATGTAACCCTCATCCTTATCTCATTTTGGTAACGGACCATTCCCGGAGATGCACCTTTGATGGGAGTCACGTAACGTACATAAGTTCCGACAAACTCTCCTTCTTCACGAGATTCTTGCTTTAAAATCCCCTGACAAATAGCAACCAAATGTTCCCGGGGCAAATTCTGATTTTTTGCTAATTTCACAATATAATGAGCTCCAGGATTCCAAGCGTCATGGATCCAAAAATCATACGGCTTACTCACTCTTAATAATTTTAAATTATCAACCCCTGACTTACCATAAATCACTTGATACTGATCAACTTGAAATTGACGAACCTGGGCCTGAACCTTCTCTAGTTGCGCTTTTACCGCCTGTTTCTGCTCCATAAGGGCTAACCAATCTTCATAGCTTTGCTCACTAATATCTTTTCTTTTTTCCTCGGTAGCACCAATTTTTTCTCGAAGCTTTTTTAAAATTCCATAGTATTTGTCTTGAATTTTAATCCATCCGGCATTGGTGCCATCCCAATCAAGTTTCCATTTTTTCAAGAGGGTACTTATTTCTTCCTTCGGTCTTAAATCTTGAAAAATCAATTGGGGTATTTCCTCCAACACCTTAAGATCCTGGGCCTTTGTTTTTAAATCCTCATCGAGAAAAGCAAGCTGACGTTGTTTTCTTCGCACAAATTCCTCTTGAGTCAGCGACGTTGAAGAGGGAGGTTCTCCATCCTTCCTCAATGATCCCAACAATGCCTGCCAACGCTGATACTCAGAGGCAAAGTCCACAACAGAAGATCCCCCAACATATTGAGTGCACTTTACCGATTCACTCTCTGGTAATGGAGGAATTGGTAACGGTTTATACAGTGTTACCCGTTTGTTATTATAGTAAGTTCCCAAATTAACCACTCCTGGAATTAGCACGAATTCCCAAAAACCACCATGAGCAAAAGTTATCCGAATAACCCGACCCGCATTTTTGTCCAAGCTTAGGTCGCTGACCCGCATATTAAGAAAATGAGCCCGAACAAACAGCAACAAAGGGCTTGTCTTTTTTTCCTCTGTCCATCCCCAATGATCATTAGCTATAAAGAGTAACCCCCTTCGAGGAGAAGATACAAAAACTAAATAAATTAGCCTACGACCATAAAAAGTAAAAACTAGTCCTTGCCTAATGTGCTCTATTTTCTGCAACTGACTACCCACCAGTAAGGGATGGGCAAAAATAGACCAAGACCAAAGTTCATCAAATTTTAGCATAAACCAACATTTTTAGGTAATTTCCTTCCGGAAAAAATGGTGTTACCGTGTGATCTAATCCCTGACTACCTCGTAATAATTGATGAACTCTTATGTTACATTGTTCCTTTATTACACCCTCCAAGACCTCTTTAAAATCCGCTTCCGATACCACACTGCTACAGGAGCACACTACCAAAATACCTCCCTTCGATTCAACGCAAGCCAAGGAAGAACGTGCAAGACTCCTGTAAGCCTTCAAAGCCTGAGGAATGGCGTTTTTGGTCTTGGCAAAAGCAGGCGGATCGCAAATAACAATATCCCAGAACTGAGAATTGTTGGAATGCAATTTAAAGAAGTTAAACACATCATCATGAAAAACTGTTACCGAATGGCATCCTGCATTTTTTACATTTTCTTCAGCCTGTTGCAAAGCCAATTCACTTTGATCTACTAAAGTTACTTCAATTTTTTTACCTAAATTAGATAACTGGTGGCTAATCACCGAGGACCACGATCCACGGTAACAAAACAAATCTAAAATACGTAAATGAGACTTTTGAGAAAAAAAATTTTGCACTAAATGCGCTACTAATCCGATATTTAGCGATTGATCCAAAAATAAACCGGTTTTTTGCCCCCCAATGAGATCGGTCTTTAGTTTGATCCAGCAACTTTCTGAGTAAGGATAAAAATGAAACCGTGATACCCAACTTTCTAATTGTAAACACGACGGATTTATCACCTCCAACATCCGCTTGGTATCAAAATTTTCAATTTCCTTAAATTGCTCGTTCCGCCTCACAAGGACCGCGGTATGAGACATGGGGGGTAGAAGAAAACCCTCATTGCGTAAACTATTTAAATACCGTTCGCAAAATTCTCTCCAGTCTTTTACGATTACATCAAAAGCAGCCGAACTGATAAGAAAAACGAGAGCTTGGGTCCTTTGATCATCAGATAAATATCGATCTAGAATCAAACCAGAAAGACCATCGCTTTCTGAGTAACAAACACGAAAGCTACTACGAAACCCTAACACCCACTTTAATTTCCATAAAAAAACCAATTTTTTTAGCACAAAATCGATTGAGAAAAAATCTCGGTCGTTAGGATCTAAACTCCAAGTACGAAAGGCAATTTGGCTTTGACTGTTACCCACTCCATAGGCCAAAAAACTCCCATCCTCATCGATCAATTTAACTGGGAATCCAGGATGAACTGACTTAATATGTTCGCTCAATTCATCTCGATAAAGCCAAGGATGCCCCTTACGGAACCGAGACCTTCCTTGATCCTTAATTTTAATTTCTAACATAATTTCTTTTTGAAGCTAAAATCACAGTATTACGAAGGAGCATGGCCACCGTTAGCGGACCTACTCCCCCCGGCACAGGAGTAACCATGGAAGCCCATCCCATCATAGAAGCAAAATCAACGTCACCAACCACCTTGCCATTAGTTTCCTGATGGATTCCCACATCAATCACAATTCCATTTTGCCTAATAAAGTCACGGTTAAAATATTGCTTTTGATGAGCAGCAAAAATACAAATATCGCTATCTCGACACAATTCTTTCAAATTCTTTGTTTTCGAATGCGCTAAAGTAACAGTGGCGTCTTCATGGGTAAGCATCACACTTAAAGGCTTCCCAACTATTAAACTTCGCCCCACCACTACCACTTTTTTACCTGTAAGGGTTACCTGATAAGATCGTAAAAGTTCAATAATCCCTGCAGGAGTACATGGTGCTACCAAGTGGTTTTTAGCTAACAACAATCCAAGATTATAATAAGAAAGACCATCAGCATCTTTTTCTGGAGATAGGTACTTGAATACTAACTCCGAAGGTAAATGAGACGGTAACGGTAACTGAACCAAAACAGCATCAACGGTTGGATCTTGATTTAATCCAACTAATGTTTCCGTAAATTCATGTTCACTCACCTGCTCAGACAACTGCAAAACCCTGCCCGTGATTCCCAGTTCATGTGCTGCCCGGATCTTATTTCGTACATAAATTTGACTTGGACCATATTGCCCCACTAACACCACCACTAGTTGAGGAGCTCGTCCCACCCTTTCTTGAAACAGGGTAACATCATTCCTCAATTGTTGCTTAATCCTTTGTGCCAAGCCCTTTCCATCAAGAACAATCGTTTCGACGTTTGTCATCATGTTTTATCCTAAGAAGAACTGGAATATTCTAACCGCTCAATTTTCAAAATCAGATATTCCATTTCTTGATTGGGAGTCTTAACCACTACTTCGTCACCCTCCTTTTTGCCCAAAAGTGCCTGAGCTAAAGGAGATTTCCAAGAGATAAACCCCCTTTTCACATCAATCTCATCTTCGCCTACGATCTGGTAAATGACTTGGTTACCTGATTCATTCTCCAATACTACCCTTACCCCAAACACCACCCGTTCTGTTGAAACTTGAAAAGGATCAACCACTAATGCCTCATCCAATCTTTGTTGAAGGTAACGTATTCGGGAATCAATCTCCCTCAAACGCCTCTTACCATAAATATAATCGGCATTTTCGCTTCGGTCTCCGTTTGAGGCTGCCCAAGCAATCGTTTCCACTAACTTAGGACGTTCCTTAAAAAGAAGATGCTCCAACTCTTCTTTTAACTTCTGAAACCCTTTTGGAGTAATATAGTTTCGCCGCTGACTCACAAAAGCACAAATTTAAAAATTAAAATTGGTAACTGGATTTAACCTGCCAACCCCAAACCAACTGATTGGGATAATTACTATCCCCTCCTTTGAAGGCACTTCCTGGGGCAAAAATTCCTAACTCCATCAACCAAAGCCAGCGCTGACTGGACCAATACTCCAAGCCCACATCATATTCAAAACCCAAATCCCGGGAAGTATTGGGTTGTAAGGATGGCGTCACGTGAGCCTGTGCCCAAACCAACCTGTGCTTCCACTTCCATTGGCGATTTATCGACTTTGTAATTTGAGGCGCAAGATAAAACATGTTACTTACACTTTCTTCATCCAAAGCCTGCACCACAGGGTAGGGAACCGGTGGTGTATTGTTGTAATTGAAATTTCTGCGCCGACCCGATCGTAAAACATCATACTGTCCCACCGGATGATTCGCCAGAATAAAGGCCACATCAAAGTTGCGATTCCACTGAAACCCCTCATATCGCGCCGTATTGGGATCATCACCACTTGCTATTCCCGCCCGAAGCAAATAACTCCAATCTGATCCCGGACCTTGGTAACCGAAATCAACATTAATCCCGTAACCTCCCAAATCAATCGACTCTGAACCCGCAGTTACAAGTCCGGTCTGTCCTGCCTCAAAACCCGCTTCCATCTCCAAATAGACTTCTTCCCAGTAACGCGAAAAATAGAGCAGGGTCGCATTCGTATTCCATCCCGATTCAATAGCACTTGCCCCATAAGGAATCAGCTGGCCATTTTGATATCCTTTATGACCAGATCGGGTTTGATAAAGAACTCCCAAAACCGCTCGGGCATCTGGATTGTCATACCAAACACTTAAAATCATATCATGACTAGCGTTACCTTTTTCAGCTCCTTGCTGCACCAGCCGACCAAACCCAGGTTGCAAAATTAAATGCCCCACTTGAATCCTTGCCACCAAAGCATCCCACTGATTCGAAAAGTGATCAAAAAAATCACGACCAGAACTGAAATACAAACCCTTTCCAAATTGCAACGGAACCCGCCCAAACTGAAACTCAGCGTTCTCCTGCTCCCAACGAAAATAACTTTCTCGTACAGCCAAAGAACCAGAAGGCCTATCAAGTCGATTATGTTGATCTAAATATGCCCCCTGTCCCAATATCGTACCAAACTGATCGTTGGGATACTGTTGGTTGGGTAACACTTCAAAACTAAAAATTGCGCGGGCTCCATCACCAATCACAACATAAGGTCTTAAGTTCAGACGACTTAACACCACCGATTTTGCCCCACCATCCCCAAGATCAGTGGAGCTCAACTCCATAATCTCCAGTCGGTACTGTCCCTCCCACTCTACCCGAGCCAATGCCCCATGTCTCGAGATACCAACAATAAAAACCAAGCCTGAAACGAAACGAATCACCCATTTGGACACAACCCAACCATGCTTCATCACAGGCTCACCCCCAACACATCACTTTCTCTCACAATAAGATATTTTTGATTACCGTACTCAAACGACTGACCTGACCACGTATTTACCAATACCCGATCTCCTACTTTTAGCTCGGTGGGACGAATCCTGCCTTTTTTATCCCTCTTACCTGGTCCTACACTTAGCACCTCTCCTCGAAGTAAGCCTGCCTCCTGTCTTGCTGTATCCGGAATAATGAGACCACTTGGAGAAACCCGTTCCTCCGATAAAATCCTAATAAATACCTGATCGTGGATTGGGGTTACCTGCAAAAGGCTCGGTTGCTTCTCCTTCGAAATTTGCCCAATTCCTCCCGAAATAGACCCTTTTGCTTGTGTTTTGTTGGATTGTGTTCGGGAAGAAGTAACACCCGATTTTTTCTTGGATTGGGGTGTTTGCTTCGAAGCCGAAAGCCCTTTGGCTTTGCTTCCTAGAGTTTTTTTATTTTTTAATGCCTTTTTTTGAGTAACTGTTTTTTGAGATTTTGTTTTTTTCTTTTTTTTAACGGTTACCACGTCGCCCCCTTTCCTCTTCACAATATTTTTTAAAAAGTATTTCATACTCCGGACTACCTTCAATCACCTGACGTTTTAAGGATTTAATTTTTTGATGGGCCAAAGCAGCAATTTCTTCTTCTTGCTTGACCCAATTAGCAATAACCCTTTGAGCAGCTCTCATCGCTGCATCTTCATCAGTAAAATCTACCAAATCATCAAAGTAAAGAGAATCAACTGCAACCTGCGCAAGAAATGTTTGCCGATCCTGACTTATTCCCATTCCCAAAACCTCATTTCCCCATCACACCCATTAAAGAATAATTCCCCTTTCTTTCGCTAACCTCTGCCTCAGTAACCCATACATCTTTTGTCGATCAAAACCACCAGGTTGCTTCATTTCTAATTCATCCAACATCTTCTTTAACTCTTCTTCAAGTGTTACTAGCTTCTGATTCTCTTCCCTAAAACGCTCCATAAGACGTTGCACCACTGTTTCTTCAGAAGCCTTAAAAACCACAAGACCCAGTTTCTTCCATTCATTAACAATGGCTTTAACCAAGTAGCTTACTTGTGAATCCTTTAATTTCACACGATTCCCCTATTACGGCGCACGGCTTAAACATAGTACTGAAAAATCCAATCATTTTGTCAAGTTGACTCGTCAATTGTGCACTACATATTGTTTGCGGGTGTTTCCGAATCAATAATAACTTAAGGAGGTGATATGAAACATACGCCAAATTCCTCAGATCATGATTTTGATAAAATCGTTAAGGAGATGTTACCCTTTTTCATGTATGCAGCGATGCCCATTTTATTAACCATTCTCATTGCCTACATTTTCGGAACCACTACCCAATAGTAGCCCTTTCAACCCTTGAAACAGTGCCCGCCCAAAAAGCCATCAAAAAAAAACATCAACGATCTTTAAGATCAATTGGGCTATTAGTCGCTGAGTAGGCAAATGAGGTAAGTCAAGAGGTGGTGAGCCCTCAAAAAATCCCAACCATTTGAGGCGACCCCTTTTCTTAAGAAGGGATAGCAACTGAAAAAACTCGGTCAGTTCAACCCCCAAACCCTGAGGTGCCGAACAACCAGGAGCCACCGCCTGAGAAAATACATCCACATCAACACTTAAATATATATCCCAAGGTTTCCCATCTTTAATCCCATTGTTCCACCATGGGTCACCCCAAAAACCTTCGATTTCATCACGAAAAATCACTCGAGTTCCTCGTTGGGTTAACCAGCGATAATGATGGTCACTACATGAATAAGGCTGAATTCCCCAAGCCAAAGTGCGGGTCGCCCATTTGGGATTCATGTGAAACAAGCGGAAAAAGGGATTACCACTATGCACAATACGATCAAACGGTCTCACATCCAAATGAGCGTCAACATGAACAATGAGACAAGAATCCTCATCCTGCCGCTCCAGAAATGGTAACAAGGTAGAATATCCAAGTTCATGGCCACCACCTAAAATAATCGAAGTACCACCAAATTGACCCTGCCCTCGAACCAGTTGAGAACACCACTTGAGAGCCTCCTGATCAACCACGTTGGGATCACAAATCCCTGCAATGGGGGCATTCCCCCAATCCATAATATGGGGAACATATGAACGCCTGGGATCAGGAGTTAATAAGTAAAGAAACCGGCGAATGCTGTCAGGAGCCATACCACTGCCACCACGACCACCATTAGCTAAAACTCCTTGATGGGTAGGAAAGCCTCCCAAAACAAGGGGATAGGCAATTTTATTGAACAATTCATTCCGGCTTAGCCCAACTGATGCATCCGACGATAGCCATTGATACCAACGACTGGAGCAGCCAAAAGAGTTAAGCCTTTCATGAAGTTCTTTTAAGGACCAAAGGCCTGTTGGGGCATCATAAGGGATGGAATCCCCCGCAAAATCCGCGTTACCCAGCAATCGGGACCCATCACGCTTTGACCAATCAAAGGCAAAATCCCCCAATCTTAAGTCGAGTGGATCAAATGATTTCGACCGATAAAAATCCTCAATCATAAAAAATACTCCAACCTTGAACCAAGATCCTTTATTTTCCCCAATTTTTTTCAATTATGAGACTTAAATTTTTTAACACATCCAAAGGATACTTACCCACCCCCATCACCATTAACGTTTTACTCAAATCCCGTGCGGCAATTCCTTCCCAGCTCATTAAACGATCAGCAAAATTAGCCGCTCCCACGATCAGCGCCAGGGGATCCATTTGACCTTCTATTAAGCCATTGGGAAATCCCTTACCATCAATGGTTTCCTCATGTTGCATGATGATTTTGACTACCTGAGAATCAAAGTGTCTTTTGTCCTGAACGCTTATTGCACCACGCCTTGGATGTTCTCGATAAAACTGCTGTTCATGTTCTTCAAACAGGGAACGCGGTCTAGCAAAAGGGAAACCACTCTGAGCATGATCAATATCGTGTATTAATGCACCCAAACCAATCAGCGATAGCATCTGAGTGTCCTGCCATCCCATGACGGTAGCCAATGATTGCGCCAATCCTGCCACATTAACCCCATGATGAGCCACACTCGAGTCAAAATTTTTAATTCTTAGAATTTGTGCCAAGCCTGAAGGCTCTTGACGTAAAAAGTGATAAAGTTGCTGTGCCCCAACCTTAGCCTGTAAGTAAGCCTCGCCACTTTCAGGGTTTTCCATGACCTCCTCTGCCCGAGCCTGCTGATCCCCTTGAATAATTTGTGCTCGATTTTCAATAGACATCTTAGAGTTACCTTGATAGGCATTTTCAATATTTCTTTGAACGTAATCCCTGTACAATTTCTCATGATCGAACCGAATGTACATTTTTTTTAATTTCTTTTTCCGCAATCGCTCTAGGCGTTCACCCTCAAAACTATCTCCGGCCTTTAAATAAAGCAGGTACTTGTCAGAAATTTTGACGTAAACGTCGAAATTAATTTTTTGATCTCCCCGAAGGGTGCTAACCCGCACAGACGTAAACTGGTCACTCATTTTTTTATCTTTGCCTTCACGCTTTATTTTAATTTATGCTGAAAATCAGACAATAAAAAAATCCATTGGAGCCTGTTACAATGGACAGTAACATTGATGGTTTATTAAAGGACTTTCAAAAGGAAAGTTTAAATATCGTAAACCAACTCCACTCCATTCTGGATGGGGCTGAAGATAATGTGGAGTCTCATACAGAAATCGAAAAGTTTGGACAAATGGTAGACCGAATTATGGGTGGAGCCCGAAGCATTCAAATATTGTTACCAGCAAAACACAATTCTATCCAATGGCTGGAACAAATTGGGAACTACGCAGAAATTTGTAAGGCGGTTGGTTACAAAGCCTCTCAAATCAAAAACAACGATAGCCTATATCAGGTTTGTGTGGCCTTTCTAATGGATGCAACGGAAATTTTAGAAAATTTAATTAAATCACTGGAGCGCCCGCCGCAAAATCTGACCCCCTTAATTAACGAAACCTTCATTGACCGACTGAAGTGGATTAACCAGCAGTTGGGAACCAACCTTAGATCCAGTGTTTCCGTCTCATCAAACGAAGAACAAGCAACCCAAAGCAAAATCGACGAGTTATTAAAAAAATTAGGAATTTAACCCCACTATCTAACTAATTTCATGAAGATCATGACCAACATCGCCATTGAAGTCACACAAAGTAAATTACGCTTGGGATAGCCATTTCCATAACTTTTTTTCTAAAACTGTTACCATCCCCTCGCTCATCTTTTGGGCCCAATTCTTCTTGGGTAGATACTTTATTTTAATGACCTGATAACCCTCCTGATAGCGCTTCATCAGATACTCATCACTTGATTGGATTTCATCGACTAATCCTAATTCTAAAGCCTTCTGGCCATACCAAAATTCCCCAGTGGCCAATCGATCAATATCCACATTGGGTCGATATTGATGCACAAAAGATTTGAAAAAACGATGGGTTAGCTCCAACTGTTCAAGAAATTTTTCTTCTCCCTTGGGGGTGATTTCCCCAAGATAGCTAATGGTTTTTTTAAATTCACCGGCTGTATATTCTCGATAATCAATGTCCCACCTTTTTAAAAGGCGATGAAAATTAGGGACCTGGGCAATCACACCAATAGACCCAACAATGGCAAACGGGGCAGCCAGGATGCGGTTAGCAACACACGCCATTAAATATCCCCCACTTGCTGCAATGGTGTCGATACCCACCACTAAACGCAACCCTTTTTGTCGAATACGAGCCAGTTGAGTGGCCCCCAGTCCATAATCTTGAACTGTACCACCTCCTGAGGAAACACGCACAAACACCTCATCCAATTCCGAATCCGCTGCTTCCAAGACCGCCGTAATCTCATGGCGTAAACGATCCACTTCAGTGGCTTTTAGATCTCCGTCAAAATCTAAAAAAAATAAGGTAGGTGCCCTTTTATTTTCCCTTTCTTTCAATGTTTTTTTAAACTTTTTCCAACCATTTTTTAGTTCAGACTTAGGTAGAACAAATGATAAAATCTGCCATTTCCATGATTCCCAATCTTCATGGAGGGGAACAATCTCAAGCTCTTCGCGTCTTCTCCTAAAACGAAAAAAGAAAATACCCAAGAGTACAATAAACAAAATAAAACTAACAAGAGACGATATGGGATCCATAGGTGGTGAAAGTAGATGAGCATAAATAAAAAGGCAATCTCTTATTTTCCGTCACCAACTGGAGGGTAGAAATTAGACCGCTGCCTAGGTGCCAATCTTCAGTGTTATACGGTATTCTAAAAGCTCATGAATATTGGCACATTCTTAAAAGGTTATCATGACACGCTTATAATTAAAGCGTTACTCATCCATTGGCTCTTTTTTTATGGAGTAACCATCCAAGCCCAGAAAGAACGCATTGTTACCGACCCACGAGATGCAGAACGACTATCCCATTACTACGAATTCCAAAATCAAAAACAGCTATTTGAACAACAACGCAAATCAGCCCTAGCACAATTTCTAACTCAAAGAAAAAAAAGAAATCTCGAAAGAGAAAAAATGCGAATGGCTACCATCGACCAAAAAAAAAGGCTCCGCGCTGAGGAGGTTGCGGAAAAAAAAAGAGCCTTCCAACAGTGGTTACAAGAATTGCAAGACCGGAATATTCGATACCAAAATGCAAAACAAGAATTCATAATGAACAAACAAAAATTACGTTTATCTCCCAAAAAGGTGATAGCCCCTTCTGAGGAGGAAGAGCTGAATATTCTTGAAAAAACTACAAGGGTTGACTGGGAAAAGAGACGGTGGAGCGCTCAAGACATGGCATCCGGCATCTCATCATCAGGTTCCACACCTCCACCCTCTAGCCGTCCCAATTTTCCCCCACCCTACGATTCTCCAGGATCCGAAGACTTTATCATTCAGCCACCTGACTTCTTCGACCTAGAGATCCCGCCACCCCCTGATCTGTTTGAGCCTGATACCATAAACCTCCCTCCCCCCGATCTACCGCCCCAACAAGAAATGATGCCACCTCCCTCCGATCTACCTCCTCCTCCGCCAGCTGTTGGGTTCTGATACCAAATCTGAAGCCAAAAATTCTTTTCCTGTGATCAACCCCCCCTATGGGAGACCCATTTAAATCTGATATCGCTTGTCATTTTTTCCCATTGCTTTTTTAAACAAATTTCTGATAGTTGTTATAAGCAACGTTACTGGAAGGAACTCACTGGGAGTAAACTATGACAAAATTACTGTTACTGTTTGCAATGTTGGCATCATTAACCTTAGGATTTACCTGTTCAAAAAATAAGCCAAGTGAAGAAGCAGCCACCCCTTCTACAACTCAACAGGGAACTACAACAGAGTCTGCCGGAGTGACAGAACCTCCTCCCTCTTCCACTGAAAGTGCTCAAGGAATGGGATCAGCAGAGGAGGAACCCTCTGAAAAAGAGGAAGGCCAATCCAACTAATTCCCGTTAAACATAAGAGCTAAGCTCAGTTAGTCAAAAAGGACTCTGCACAACCAATGGAGTCGTCCTTACGGGCCTTATAAGTGTGAGCCCATTGAAGAAAAAACTCAGGTAATTGGCATTTAGTTCCAACTTTATCTAGGGCGAGATCAGGGACGCCACAGGCTGTAAAGCCCCGAAACAGGCTGAGGTCATTCTGGATATTAACGGCAAGTCCGTGCTGACTGATTCCTTGAAGGATGCGAAGTCCTAAAAAGACAATTTTACCTTGTTTTGTGTATAGTCCGGATAAGTCTGGGTAACAGAAACTTTCAATAAGATAGTCTTGAAGAACATGTTTAGTAACATTTAGTAATAAACAGATAAAATCACGAACCGAAACATGATGCATTCTCAAATGTACTACAGGGTAAATCAGAAGTTGGCCTGGTGAGTGAAGAGTCAAACGGCCCCCTCGATCCACATAACAAACAGGGGCTTGTTTAAGATGGTTTGGAAGGCGCAAAGCTTGATGTTTTTCCCGTCTTCCAACGGTAATTACTGTTTCATGCTCCAAACCAATAATAATGGCTCGATCAGGATTGTTCCTCACCTCAGTCCATGCTCTGGCTTGCTCAGCGAGACCTACCTCATAGGAAACACGCCCCAAATAACGTGAATCCACTTCTATTAGGTT
>JANWYU010000010.1 GCA_025055135.1 Pseudobdellovibrionaceae bacterium
GCCCAAATTACTAAATTACTAAATTACTAAATAAAAAAATTTTTAAATAAAAAAATATTAAATAAAAAAAAGAAGTAGACCTATCTCCTCAGTATCCTTTGAGGAAACAGGCCTACTTGGAATAAAAAGGGGGAATCAACATCCTTATTGATGATAAAAAATGGCTCCTTAACGGAACATCTTGTCTGATCAATGTCATAACCTTCCCATTAAGCCCCAAATCGAACTTAATTAACTTGCCTCTGGCAGCTGGCTGGCCTTTAATTAAAGGGCCCCTATAGCTTTGCGTCCTCGGCTTTCGCCGAGTTTGCCCTGAGCAAAGGAAGGTTAAGTTTTTGTGACTTGTGGGCCTCCTTTCTCTGTCAATCTTTCAAACATAGCTGTTTGTTCACCCTCCATGGTTGCCGTCCCAACCTCCTATTGGGACTTTTTCATTGTACCATAAATTTCAAGGTCGTTAAAAAAATGCGTTGTTTTGTATCACAATAATTCAAAATAAGCCGTTACCAAGGGGGTATCACTCACAAAGGTCTTTTTTTGAAACAGCAATTCTAGGCTAACGTCTAAAATCTGATCAGCCCACTAAAAGGCGCTAATTGTTTTCCACAGCCACCCCTCATAAAATAGAAGAATAGATACACAACTAAGATAAGATCAGAAAGACGAAAGAAACAGGGAACAGAGCGGTTAGGTCACAATACCACCGCATCACCTCCTGGGGGAGTTATGTTACTAAGGTTACCAAAAACTTGGCGTGAAAAAATCGTCGCAGCAGTAATCATAATCATTTTGGGTCTTGGTGGACCGTTGCTGGAGGTTAAGGGGGCCAATAGTGGTGAAAGAAAGGATGCCTGTACACTAAAATATGAACACGCTACAGCCGCCATCATAAATGGTACTAACCTCGACACTAATTGTCTCATTATAAAGCGAGAAGAAAAATGTGCAAAATTCTATTCGGATTACTGCAAAAATTGGGAACTGAACAAGCGCACCCAGTTTTCTAACATAATCCGACAACAGCGCAGTGACTGTGATTCTATAGAAAAGTCGCTTTCAGACCTGCACAAACAATTGGCGGAAAAATGTAAGAAAGTTGGAGCAAAAGTCACTTCTGATAATGAAGAGTCTGATGAAGATAGCGAAAAACCAATCTCAACCTTTGAAGGGTGCAAAGAAAAAATTTTAGAATGCGCCACTATGGATGCCAATGATGAACCCCTATTAAATCTTAGTACTCAAATGCTTACAAGCATTCTTGGAGGTGTTACCGGAATAGAAATGCCTGTCAGTCAATACAACAGTGTTTGCAAACCACTTTCCGAAAAAAAGCGAGAAACATTAGAAAAAAAGAAAGAGTCGCTACCTGAAAAAATTAAAGCCCTTTCAGAAAAGCTAAGTGAGCTTCAAAAAGAAGCCGAAGAGAGTCAATTAAAAATCAAAGAGGAAATACGACTATTACGACAAAAGGCTCGTGAAGAAGATTTAAGACAAAAAGAACAGCAACGCAAGGAAGAAAGTGACATTCAAAATCAAATCCTTTCAGCCCAAAAACAAATTAGAGAAATTCAAGCTGGGATGATCCAAACGCAAGGGGAGATTGCCAAAGCCATTGCCCAACGAGCACAAGTACTCGCCAAGTTTACCAGTGCTGCCGTTCAAGAATCATGTCTGCAAAAGATTCAATCGGTGTATCAAACCCTGGCTAAAAATCATCCACATTTACGAACTCCTAAGCGCTTACGAAGCGCCAATAGTGTTCTTGCCCGCTCCTATTCGAAAAACCAACTAGAGTCCCAAATGTTCGAGCAATGCCGAAAAGAAATGCTTGAAGCACGAAACGCAACCCTAACAGAATTTGAAAGTAACATAAAACGCCTTGAGGCCAATCTTGAAAATGCAGAACAAGATATCAAAGCCATTCAAGCCAGTCTCAACATGGTATCCACCCAAGCTCTTGAGCAAAAAACGGAACGCGATCAAAATACCACGCAACTGCTTCAAGAGCGGGCCGAAGCTCTTAGTAACCTAATCCAACAGCTCAACATCACCCAACGGGATTACCAGAACAAAATTATGACCAATCAGCAAGAGCTTCAACGCCTCCAAAGTGAATTACGTAAGGCCTCTATGGAACTGGCCACTGCAGAAAATCGGCCCACCGAATCTATTCTACCCGATGAGTTTGATTTTGATTACCAACGGTTAGTGGAAAAAACTAAGGCAATTAACGAATGTCGCCAGCAAGTCAAAAAACTCACGGAGGCTGAAAAAAATTTGTTTCAAGAAGGAGCCCATTAAACCCAATCATTCACTCGTCCAAACCAGCTCCCCGTAAATGGGGAAATGATCGCTGGCACCAGTTAATCGCTCAGAGTCAAAGCGATTGGGCCTTCCCGAAATTCGGGCCTGACCCGGAGCCCACTGGGGAACCACAATAGAATCAGCATCGACTTTCAAGGGTGAATCGGAAGCCCCAAAACGAGGTGAAAACACCAAAATATCAAAAAAACTCCAATCGCGCCGATAATTGTGCGTTCCTTTACATCTCTTACACCCGATGATATGACTCACAAGACCTTTTTGAGCCAGCTGGCGCGAAATAAAGCCATACTCCTCATCCTCCTCGGGAGTAATATTCCAATCTCCGCCAACAATCCAAAATCGATTCTGCGGAACCCGATCAAGTAAGGTCAACAACGTGTTAACAGCATCCACCCGAAAAGGCGTTGGGTTTGCTTGAGAAGGAAAGTGTAATACAAACACATGTACCACCTGGTCTCTGGGTAACTGTAAAGGTACTTCCAAAATGCCGCGTGTTCCTGGAGGATGTAGCTTCAACGCCTCCTTCCATTGGATACGATGCAACCGGGCCTCTCCTGCCTTTGGGTAACGTGACACTAATCCAACATCAACTCCTCGCTTATCGTCTCCCTCTAACAATTCAACTGTTTGGTAACCCAAATCTCCCAACTCCTCATTTACAAATCGCTTTAATATACTTAGATTTTCTACCTCTTGAACCAGCAATATATCAGGTCCCTTCCCATACACCTGCCGCACAACTTGAGCTAAGTTTTTCATCTTGGCCTTCAACACATCTTCTGACCAATCCAACTCAAAACATTCTTTACGCCGCCCCCTTTTCTGTTTTTGACAATATTGGAGTACCTGATCATTATCCCTTTTGGTAACCAACGGAAGAAAGGTAAAATCCTCTCGATCCTGATCATGAACGGTATCAAATAGATTTTCTAAATTATAAGACATCACCGTAACTCTTCCTTCTGGATAGGACCTACCATCAAATGGGTTTTTGGGGGTCGAGACACATGCGTAGAGAACATGTAAAAGAACAAGAACCAAAAACAATTTTAATAAAACTGATCTAAGGGCTTTTCTCCCCTGAAACACATACCTTGAAACCACTCGCTGTACATTTTGGCGTTCCATCTTGTCTGCTACCTCCCTCAAAGCTTATACATCATCATGTGAGCAGTCTGCCGACAAATTAGGATTTCGTCTACGCACTGGTAGAACCTAACGGACCATACCAAATATTGTCATAATCTGTACTTGTTTTTCGAAAATAAATGGACCATAACCAGATTCATGCCTTCTAGCGTATTACGATGGGTATGGATCGCTTTGTTTCTGGTGGGCTGGCAGTGTCCTATTTTCGGACAAACCCCCATATCCCAAATTACGGCAGTAGATGTGGCTGATCCCACCCAAGATTGGGGCTTGAGTTATTTTAACCTTGCTTCCTCCTCCGTGGAATTAGCCAATACGGGAGCCAGCAGTTGGTTCTCCTACCATTATCTTGCAGCCAATTACCGATATTCCTTTTCTCGACGCTTGAGCATCCGATTGCCTTTTACCACAACCACCCCTGGAGTGTATGATCAGCGAAACAATACACGGCAATTTGATACTCAACTCGCCGATATTCATTTTGTTTATAATGATTTTCAGTTCAAAGAATTTCCAAACGAATGGGATTTAAGTGCCAGTTTTTATTTATACCTACCCACCAGCCAAACCGCAAAGGAACGGGGATGGTTCACCCGGTTGCGCGCCTGGTTTAATCTGGAAAAAAAATTGAATCGACGCACCTTATTTGCCGTTTGGTTAAAACCTGATTATTATTTCAACACCCAAAAGGCCTACCGTAGTGAGAGGGTACGCACCGCTAGTGACGGAACAACTTTTACCCAGTTGCGGGCCTTTAACAATCAAAGAGGGGAATTAGAGACATCTTTGGTTTTAAATTATAGCTTCAATCGTGTTTTGGCTCCCCAGGTGGCCATCGTGTATACTCAAAATTTTATGGAAGATTCCGTTTATGCCTTTGATCGCACTACCTATCGTGATTCTCTGGGTATTAATGTAGCTACTTGGGTGCAAATCAATCAGCAACTAAGGTTTTTAGTGGGATATAGCACCCAGCGCGGACTTACTAATGCTCTGCCTTGGGAACAAGGACCTTTGGGGGCGCCCTCCCAAAGTGAGTATACTCTTATGACGTTTTGGAATTTCTTTTAATCGACTCTGGAAGGTTCTATGGTTCTATCATTTCTTCTACATATTCTTCTACATATTCTTCTACATAATCTTTAAAGTATCTTGTACGTCCATTAATAAAGGTACAAACAATACGATCAGATAAGCCGGAAAAATAAAGATCAATAAAGGTATCAAACCCTTTAAAGGCAGTAGGGAAATCTGTCTCTCAAAAGACGACAGATTTTGATCAAGCACTTCTTTATGAAATTGATTCAAAATGGGAGCAATGGGCTCGCCACGGAATCCTCGCTCCAATAAAGTTAATAACTGTCTTTGAGCACTGTTATTCAAAGCTGACAAAATGGGCTCAGTGGCCATTCCTCGTCTCAAGCACTCAGCCCAAATGGCAAAATGATTTTTAAAATGAGAACAATGAATTTTTTGGGTTAGAATCCCCAATGATTGAGCCACTCCTTGACCTGATTGTAATAGATAAATCATTTCTTGGCTAACTCGTACCACATCATCTACTACTTCTTGCACACCAGACAGCTTGTGGAGCAAATATCCACCAATTAAAAATAAAACCAAAGAAACAAAGAAATAGGGAGTTACCAAAAAGCTCGACTTTGATAGTGTGGTTACCACAATCAATACTAGATACAAAAGAGAGGCCACCTGCCATTGTGCCCGAGCTTGAGCAAGACCAATAGAGGTCTTTTCTTGTAAACGCTGCTGTAACCAAAGACGTTGTCTTAAAGCCATGACCTTGTTGCGTACCTGATGCCGGGATTCATGGATTTCTTTTAAGTTTTCCCACAAATAGAGCGCCTGAGGAATAAGAACCTTGTTGTCTTTTGGCAACGGAGACAAGGTAAAGCTATCGATAATCTCCCTAAAATCAATGCATGAATAAAAGAATTTTTTTTCTTTTATGGTAACAATTGCATTGATTAATGAATTTCCCAGACTCAGACTTAAGATAATTTCATCTAAAAAAGCAATCAATCGAGATGAAAAAAGCTGAAGGCGTTTTCGGTAAGATAAGGTAATTAATATCAATTCAGAACTCACAAGAATCAAATGAATAATAACTAGTGATACAAGAGATGTCTTAAAAAAGTAAAGTATCACTAAATAAATAGGAGGAAAAAAAATTTGTGCTGCCTCTAAAGTTTTTTGCGAAATGGTACGATGAAAATATTGTTGTTGGAGAATCTGATGAAACGTGAAGTATCCAAGAGAAAAAAAAGTTACCCAATAAAACCAACTCATTACGCACTTTTTGAAAAACTAAAAAAAATTTTTTTCATTTTTTTATTGACGTCATTAGCCACTTTATGAACACTAAAATTACAGCAACAAGCCATTACAACCAAAAGGAGGCACCATGGCTCGCAAAGCAAAAAAGGCCACTAAGAAAAAAACAAAAAAGAAAGTGGCCAAAAAAGTGCGCAAGAAAACCGCAAAAAAATAGTGCTTGCGACTTGCGAAATGCTTAAAAAGCCCTAGACACATGCGCTAGGGCTTTTTTATTTTCTAGTCATGTTGTCATCATCTCTCTCAAAACATCAACACTCTCTCCCCATTCATGGATCCCATCATAGAGCCATTGATCTTCCTCCTTGTTGGCTAACCATGCTAGAGTCGTTCTTTCATCATCAACAATGTGAACAATTGCGACAGTTTTTAATATCCGAAAAGCGGATGGGTAAGATCATCTACCCACCGTCACAACAAATTTTTCGTGCCTTCCATTTAACACCCTTTGACCAAGTCAAAGTGGTGATTATCGGGCAGGATCCCTACCATGGCCCTGGTCAAGCTCACGGCCTGTGCTTTAGTGTTCCTGAGGGAATTCCCTGGCCTCCGTCTTTGAAAAATATTTTTTTAGAGTTATCTTCTGATTTGAACGTTCCTATGCCAACCACTGGCGATCTTTCCCATTGGGCTAAACAGGGTGTTCTTCTATTAAACGCCGTTTTAACTGTTGAAGCCAACAAACCTGCTTCCCATCAAAATAAGGGTTGGGAAGCCCTGACTGATCTTGCAATTGCAAAACTTAATGAGAACAAAAGCGGATTGGTTTTTATTTTATGGGGTAGTTTTGCCCAAAAAAAGAAAGGCCTCATTGATCCTCATAGACATTTGATCATCGAATCGGCCCATCCTTCTCCTTTATCGGCTCATCGCGGTTTTTTCGGATCAAAACCCTTTTCCAAAACTAATGAGTTTCTTATAAAACAAGGTTTAACGCCCATTGATTGGACACTAACTTCAAAAGTTGTGGGTCCAGAAAGTAACCCTTACTAAACTAACCATGTCTTATTATTATCAAGATCCTCACTTTTTTTGGTGTGAATCAATCGAGGAGTTAAAAACCCGTATTGAAACTTCTGATTTTGTTATTTATGACCAACGTCTTTCTTGTGACATAGACTGCCTCAAATCCGATCGTTCTCCAAACCTATTTTTTGCCATACAAGGAGGCGAATTTTTAAAGGATTTACACCAATGTTACCCGATTTTTAATGTTTTGATGCAAAACCCTCATCTACCACCAAAGCCTCGCTTTATTGCAATCGGAGGAGGAAGCATTACAGACACCGTCGGATTTATCGCTGCCATTTATAAACGCGGATGTCCTTTGGTTTTTGTACCAAGTACCTGGCTTGCCGCAATTGATGCCGCCCACGGAGGAAAAAATGCCCTAAATTATGCCGGGTTAAAAAATATGTTGGGGACCTTCTACTTCCCCAACGAAATTTGGTTCTGCCGCGCCCTTTTTGAACGCTTACCTTCTGAGCAAGCAGAGGATGCTTGGGCGGAGGCTTTAAAAGTGGCACTTATTGATAGTCACTCCTTATACAAAAAGATGTGCCAAACAGTTCAATCTTCATCTTCTTGTCAAGATGGGCATACTCAAAAAACGCCGTGTATCGACTTATGGCCTTTGCTACCAGACCTCATTGAGGCCAAATATAAAATCGTCAGGCAAGATCCTTACGATGAAAAAAAAATTCGTTACCGTCTCAATTTGGGACATACCCTGGGGCATATTATAGAGAGCCAACGGCAACTTAGTCATGGTCGCGCCGTCGGATACGGACTGAGGTTTGCCTATGAATTTTCCAAATTTGAAAATGTGTTAGAAACCGAATTGTGGTTGCCTGGCATTCCATCCTTGGCAGAATTGCAGCAGCTATTACCTCAATTAAACAATCTTGCCCATTTTCTAAAACACGATAAAAAACACACGAAGGGTATCGAATTTGTCTTCATTCAACGCCCTGGTCAGATAGTTACCCGATCTATATCTATCGATCAAATAACATCTTTTATAAAGTATTTGAGTCACGGTTGATATGAAACCCTTGTTTTGTTACTGTGGACCAATTGAATCATCAAAAAGCCAATTCAATCGGGCGTTAATCATTAAAAGTTTTTTCCCAGACTTGATCATTGAAGGGAAGTCCTCAGCCCAAGATGTACAGGATCTAAAATCCTGCGTAGAAAAGATCATCTCGGGGAAACCAGATTTTCTTAATGGAACAACTCACGAGTTTTGGGTGGGGGAGGGTGGAACGGTGCTGCGTTTTCTTCTTGCCCGATTAAGCCGCCAACCTGGTTCCTATAGCATTAAAGGCACCCCCCGATTACTGCAACGCCCTCATCATGGGTTGATGAAAATACTCGTCCAACTTGGAGTAAAAATTTCCATAGACTCTAATCAAATCCAATTAATAAGCTCCGGATGGCAAATTCCCCAAACTCCCATTTTGCTCCCGTTTGAACAAAGCTCCCAATTTGCATCAGCTCTTTTGCTCGCATGTTGGAAGTTGCCTCAACCGATTACCCTAGACCTATCACTTTTTAACCAACACCAAACACATTCGGCTTCTTATTTTTTAATGACTATCAATTTGCTAAATACAATGGGAATGAACCTACGTTACCAAACTGAAAAGCTAGTTACCATAGAGCCCTCTTGGACACTCGCAAAAAGTAACATCACATTAGACCCTGATTGGAGTAGTCTAGCTACGCTAATAGTTGCCGCTTGGTTGGCGGGTCAAGTGGAAGTTCCTTTATCCGTGTCAAAAAGGGAGCCATCATTTGATCAGCCCGATTCTCAGATTTTACAGCTTTTTGCTCACCAGCAACCACCTCCTTTTGTTTGGGATCCAGATCAACAAAAAATTAAGGTAACAATGCTTTCGTCCATCCCTCCATTTAATTGGAACTTTGAACAAACCCCTGACTTGTTACCATCTCTTTCTGTTCTGGCTAGCTTTGCCGAAGGACATTGCCATTTTCGCGGTTGGCAGAACGTAAGATACAAAGAGTCTGATCGTCTGTTAAATGCCCAAAAATTGTTGACCCTTGCCGGTGTCAATCATTACCTGCAAAACGATGAATGGATAATCGAAGGCAAGGGACCCGCCTTTATTCCCAGGACGTTTTCTTACGATCCCGATCAGGATCATCGCATGGCCATGGCCGCAGCCCTTTTTCGCTTAAAAAACAAAAATATTGTGATCAATAACTATCAAGTAGTAAAAAAAAGCTTTCCTCAGTTTTGGAAGATCTTATTTCCACACGAACAATGGTTCTATGATCCATCAACTTTTTAAGCACAAACCACAATGCTTCATCTTCTTTATTGGCCACCGTGGCACAGGAAAATCCACCTTTGCAAAAAAATGCGCTGAGGTGTTTCCCTCCATTCCGGTGATTGATTTAGACACCAGAATTGAACAAGTTACCCAAATGTCCATTGTTGAGATTTTTCGCCAAAAAGGAGAAGGGTATTTTCGCACCTTAGAACATTCCTGCTTAGCTGATACGTTGCGCGAATATCAAAATCAAGGAGCCATTATCGTTTTAGGGGCAGGGTTTGGTCTTGAATCATTTTCTTCATGGCCAAAGCATAGCTACTTCTTTTGGATAAGGCGTGTTACTGATCGGTGGGGTCGGGTTTTTCTGAATCGACCATCTTTAAATAACCTTAATAATATTATTAATAATACCCTTAATAAGTCCAACCCATTGGCTGACACGGCCCCATTACAAGAATATTTTGAGCATTTTGAGAGGCGACAAACGGTTTATCAGAAATTTGCTGATATTATTTTCGAACTTCCCGAAGGATTTGAATTTAATGACTGGCGCGAAATGAAAAACCCAAGTCTTCGAGGATCGATTGTTACCCTTACCCCATGGTTTTTTCAAAAATCTCAACGAATGGATATTCTTTTGTTACTTAATCCCCAGCTTATCGAAATCCGCACTGATCTCGTATCTCAAAGGGAAGGAATGCGTTTCATGACCCAGCTACCTCAAAGGTCCTTGCTACTGGCCGTTCGTAGCGCTTGTTGGGATTTAACCGAATTACCTATTTCTCCTTTGTGGGACGTGGATATTTCGTTTTTATCCCTACTACCAAAGAAAATAGATCGGATTTTTATTATATCTTCTCACGACCAAAAACCCCCTGATTCCCTTTATTTAAAAAAAGCAAACCTTCTCAAATGGTCACCGCTTATAAAGAATTGGACTCAAGTGGATGAGGCCCTCTCTTGGCAAAAACAAAATCCTAAGCAACACATTTTAGCTCCTAGAATCGATCCAAATTGGCAATCTAACGAAGATGCCTCTTGGCTGAGGCTCCTTCTCTTACTTAAACAAAAGTGGCATTACCTACGCTGTGATGTAGAGGGCAGTCACCCCCAACAGCTACCATGGATCCAATATATCCATTGGCGATCCGTTATCGGTAACAATGTTCCACTCAAAACCCCATGGAGAGCCGTTCTCGGGTATCCTATCGTTCATTCCTATTCTCCCGAATTCCATCGTTACCTAAAATACCCAAAGCCCTTTTTATTTTTAAAAATACCAGTACCAAAACAGGAGTGGTCAGAAGCCATTTCCGTGCTAAAAAGGCATAATCTGGGTGCTGCAGCCATTACTTCACCGCTAAAACAGGAATTAAACCCATCAGTACCCATAAATACTATGCGGCTGTCGCCCCGCTCCTCTAACATTCAGGTAACTAACACCGATATTCTCGGACTTTATGAATTATTGCTCTTCCTCTCTTCCTTGGACCCTCAGAAACCAGTACACCTTAATGAGATTGAGCTCTTAAAAACCTTAAAAAAAAAATATCACCGGGTTACTCACAATTTTTTTTCTAAGGAAATTAAACCTCATCAGAACGTATTAGCATTATCTCGGGAATGCCTCATTTTTGGGGGAGGAGGAATGTTACCAATTCTAAAAAAATTACTCCCAGAAGGAGATCATATTCCTGCCCGCAATACCCCTTGTGACACCGTGAAAGTGACGGACAAATCATATCGTTTTCTTTTTTGGGCAGCGCGCCCTGATGCATCCTTTCATCAACTGAAGGATCTCAGCATTGGTAACGTTATTGATCTTAATTATCAAGAATGGAGCCATGCCCGCATTCTCGCTAAGCAAAAGCAAATCCCTTATGTGAGTGGCCGATTACTTTTTGTGGCCCAAGCCTATTTTCAAAAATTCTTTTTTACCTAATCTTTAATTCTTTTTATTAAACCCCTTGAGATAGGTAGCTTTCAACACTTTCCTTAACCGCCACAAAAGAGGAGCGAAAGGATAATTGAAGCTCAGCCTTGGCTCGCTCATTGGAAAACCAATGATACAAACAGGCCACACCAGCGTTCTCTGAATTAAAAGGCATCCGCAATCCTAAATAATTGGCAAAATCAGCAAAATATCCGATCCCCTTTAAAATGGCGCAAGGCAAAGTTACCCTGGGAGGCTTGGCTTTGGCAACTTGAGCAATCCATTCAAACAATGTTTTTAAAAGTATATTCTCGTGAGCAATAATATAGCGCCGGTTCTTTTTGCCGAATTTTTCCAACAAAATAAAGGACTCGATGACATCTTCTACATGCACTACATTGACCCCACCAGGTGGGCAAAAGGGCATTTTCCCACGTGCAACCAAAAGTTGAACTTTGCGACTTCCTTTTTTCCAATCACCCGCTCCATAAATAGTGGAAGGATTCAAAATATAAGTCATTATCGGATGAGACTGAGTTTTTTGAATCAACCTCCTTTCGGCCTCATGTTTACTATCAAAGTAACCCCAATGGCGTTCCTTCAAGTTATAGGCGGACTCTTCATTTAAAATTTCATGGGGATTTGTTGAGGCCCCAATAGCAGCTACAGAACTTACATAAAAAAATTTTTCCACACCAGCCATCATAGCCGCATCCACCAAATGCTCAGTCCCTAACACATTAACTTCAAACATTCTCTGCCGCAGCTCTGGTCGGTAACCAATTAAACCAGCCAAATGATACACTCTTTGGTGACGATCCATCAATTTCGCTAATTGTTCCTTGGAATCGAGCACATCCCCGCTCACCCATTGAATCGGGTAATGATGTGGAAAAAGCTGGAAATCTGGTCTGCGAGCCATTAATGTAAGCTGGTGCCCTTCCTGAATTAAGCGCCGAACCAAGTGGGATCCCAGAAATCCGGTAGCTCCGGTAACAAACGATCGCACCATACAATCAGCCTCCACTGTCCTTCTTCCCTAGCAAAATGGTACGAGGTAATACTAATTTTTGCCAACTCAACAAAGCAAGTCGTCCCAAAAAAATTCCCAAAATCGCTCCTCCCAAAACGTCACTAGGATAATGAACCCCACAATAAACCCGACCCCATCCAACAAAAATTGCAAATACCAAAAAAACCTTTCGCAAGACAGACAAATGACTCGGTAACACCGCCCACAGAAAGAAGCTGTTCAGTGCATGATTGGAGGGGAAAGAAGGGCCACCAAAGTGGGAACACCGAAGAATAACAGATACCCCAGCGACATCAGGTCGATTCCTTTGAAAAAAATGTTTTAACTGATTGCCACAAAAGTCATTAAGAGCCAATCCAACGACAACAAAAACACAAAACCAAAAATAGATGCGATTTTTTATAAACAATACAATCATTAAAGTTACCAAAAGCATCCATATCGCAAAGGACTTATGCAAATCAATAAGAGCAGGAATGATTCTATCAAAAATTGGGGCACTGCCTTCTTGATTAATTATTTTCAGAAGAAACAAATCTAATTCATAAATTTTATCAACGATATTACTCACGTTCCCTCTCGCGTCTTCATACTCGATCCAATCTTCTCCATAACACATGGTCCGCTAACACCAAAGCAACCATCGCCTCTATAACGGGTACCGCCCGAATGGCAACACATGGATCATGGCGTCCTTTTTTTGCTACATCTAATATGGATGATGTTGGCTTAAATGTTACCTGAATAATCACCTCATCTCCCGTAGAAATGCCGCCCAAAATACCACCATAGGTTTGTTTTTGGTGATGAAACACCGATCCTGGTACTTCTAAATTTATGGGTTGACCAATTTCTACAGAGCTCACTGCTCCTACACTCATCACACCCATGGTTAAATCACTTTTCAATTTGTGAAATACCGGTTGCCCTAAGCCAACCGGTAACCTCAAAATTCGAACCACTACTTTGCCACCCCAGCTTTCCCCCTGTTTTTGCGCCTGAGCCAACAGCTCACGCACCTTTTCAGATTGATTCAGAGAAGGAAATCTTCCAACAAACTGATCAATATCGAGGTTGGACGCTTGTTCCCATTCATCATTACTTAAACTCAAAGGGCCGATTTGGGAAAGGTAACCAACAATGCGCAAATCAGGTAACAGATGACGCAGTAACATTTTAGCCAGACTGCCTCCGATCACTCTACCTATTGTTTCGCGACCGGAAGATCGCCCTCCCCCTCGAGGATCAACATGCTGGTATTTTAAGCGCCACACCCGATCGGCGTGACCCTGACGGTCAACTAAATGCGCATAGTCCGTACTTCGCGCATCATGGTTTCTTACTATAATGGCAATCGGGGTCCCTAGGGTCTTATTTTGATAAACCCCACTGAGAACCTCTGGAAGATCTTCTTCCTGACGGGCAGAGACTCCTTCACTAGTAACATTTCCCCATCGACCTGGCCTTCTGCGCATGAGATCGCGCAACAAAAGTTCTTGATCGAACTCTACTCCGGCAGGCATTCCATCGACCACTACCCCTAAGGCAGGCCCATGACTTTCACCAAAGGTATGACACTGAAACAGCTTGCCAAATGTATTTTTCACATTGGGACCTTAATATTTTAATTTCAATATTTTAAATTCAATATTTTAATTTCAATATTTAAACTTAATTAAAATAAAACTTATTTAAAATAGACCCAACTGCTTCGGCCTTCTCTGTACTACTGGAAAGTATTGGGCTGGCTTTCCAGTAAGTTCCACAACTTCCTCCAACGGAATCTGGCGAATATCCTTCTTAATACGAGATAATAGTTTCAAATAAACTTCCCCACAGTAAATGGCATCCTGCTGAGCGCGATGAAACTCCCCACTGGCTATATCAAAGTGAGCCGTCAATGTCCCCAGCTTATAGTTGGGCAGGCCTGGAATGATTTTTCTTGCCAGTAACAATGTATCAATCACAACCCCCCGGGGAGTAGGTAACTCATACTGTAAATAAGCATGAGTTAAAAATGCCATATCAAACGGCGCATTATGCGCTACAAGGGGCAAATCCCCGCAGAATTCCGTAAGAGGGCCTAGTAACTGTTCCAAGCGAGGTCTACCCTTTACCATCTCATCATTAATATGGTTTACCTTTTGCGCCTCAACAGGGATAGGAATGCCTGGATCCACTAACGTAGAAAATGTTGATTCAGGTTCTCCGTTGATAAACCGAACAAAACCAATTTCAATTATATGATCAACGCCTGCTACGGTTCCCGTAGTTTCTATATCAAATGCAATAAAATCCATGTCCTGAGCTTAAAGGTTAACATGATAAAAGAAAAGCGTTCCTTTTTAACGCAGAGTTTTAAGCAGAACGACGACGCGTCTTAGCTTTAATGGCGCGCAAAATTCCTCCCGCAATTTGGGAAAGCGGTAATTGCTCTTGAACCGCACCAATTTCAAACGCCACTCGGGGCATACCATAAACAACCGATGAAGACTCATCTTGACCAATGGTCGTCGCACCCTTAGAACGCAGTAACTTTAACCCTTCCGCTCCGTCAGCTCCCATTCCCGTTAGAATGACTCCCACCACACATGAGGCATCAGTAAAAACTTCAGCAACTGATTTAAATAAATAATCGACGCTCGGACGGTGTCGATTAACAGGAGGATCATCGGTAACACGAATGATTAATTCTGATCCATTACGAGAAATCCCCATCTGTTTGCCACCTGGTGCAATGTACACATGATTGGGTTTAATCTGTTCATTGTTAACCGCTTCTGTTACCGCAAATGGTACCAAATTGTTCAATCGATCCGCCAAAGCCTTGGAAAATACCGCTGGAATATGTTGAACGACCAAAATAGGCGGAATTTTTTCAGGCAACATTTCCAATATTTCCTTGAGAGCTTCAGTGCCTCCGGTGGATGACCCGATCACAACCAGAAAATCTCCGTGCCATTCTCCATCAAATGAATCCACCGAAGTACGAGGCATCTGTTTCTTTATTACATTCTGTCCTAGTCGCACTTTGACCTTGGCAGCAGATGCTTGAAACAAGCGCTCGGTAATATCGGATTGGATTTTTTCTAAGTCTAAAAAATTGGGCTTTTGAATATAATCGACGGCTCCTGAAGCCAATGATTCCAAAACATAGGGACCATCAGAAACACTAAGGGAACTAATCATCACGGTGGGAATAGGATACCGAGGCAAGTATTTTTTAAGTAACGTTACCCCGTCCATATGAGGCATATGAATGTCTAAGGTAATAACGTCAGGCTTCAACTGCGCAATAAGGCCCTCAGCCTCCAACGGGTTACTACAAGTTCCCACAAGTTTCAATCGGCTATCTGAAGAAATAATTTTCTCCAAGATTTTGTGTATTGAAATGGAATCATCAATGACTAATACCTTCTTAGGCGAGGAAGTAACCTGTTTTAATGTAACTGATGTTTGAGGTTGTGCTTTTGGCATGGAACTGGGGGAAGATGATGATTTTTTTTGATCTAGTAACATTTTTCCTGTTTTGAGTTTACTGCGAATTTCATTGCCAATCCGTTCTAAATTTTCGATGGTAGGCTTTTCCACGTAATCAAATGCTCCTAGCCGTAAGGCCATTACTCCGGGTGCTGTTGGATCATCTCGATTAACCGAGGAAACAATAAGAATGGGACGTGTTCTATCTGTATAGTGTTTTAAAAAACCAATACCATCCATTTCGGGCATATGTAAATCTAATGTAATCATTTCCACTTCCGGATGTTGGTTAATGTATTCGATTGCCTGTTTGCCATTAGTAACACATTGAACTACCTCAAAACCCTCGGATCGCGTTAAAACTTTTTTCATCATCGTATGGATAGTAGGGGAATCATCAACTACCAAAACCTTAAAAGGTTGCAGTAACGGATTACGAACTGATGCCCTTGAAAAAGTAGACAACCCTTGTTGCAGACTTTGACTCATCGCCTGAGAATTATCTCTCTTCTGATAAATTGATTTCCCTAAGCTCCTGACAGGTAGGCCAAAACCCGTAATACTTTCTGCAACTCCTAAAACTAAATATCCATAAGGATGAAGGTGGTCTAAAAACTTAGGAACAATTTTTTTAATAAGTTCCTTGGAAAAATAGATAAAAACATTACGACAGAAAATAATGTGGAACATCTTGTTTTTTAAAAAACGCTCGGGCTCCAATAAATTAACTACCTCAAATTTCAGTTTTGACTTTATTTTGCTGGACACCTGATACCATTCTCCTTTGCCAATGGGAGACCAGTGTTGATTAAGATAAACTTGAGGAACGGCTTTTAGCTCCTCTCGACTAAACTGACCGCGACTCGCAAAGTTAAGAGACTCTTCATCAATATCAGTTGCGTAAATTTCATAATCAATTTGATAGCCGTACTCCTTCAAATGACGATCGAAAAACATCGCCAAGCTATAGGGTTCATGACCGCGAGATGCAGCGGCAGACCACACCCTGAGTTTATATTCTCGCTTTATCTTCATTTGCTCTATTAATGCCCTTAACCCATGATCTCTTAAATATTCGAAATGAAAAAATTCCCGAAAAAAAAAGGTGTGGTGGGTAGTTAATAGGCCTATCAGCAACTTTAATTCTGCAGTCTCATTTTGTTTAAAATATTGTTCATACTCATTCAAATCTCTAAGACCTAATTGAATAGCCCTCGTTTTTAACCGGCTTTCAACCATTCCATACTGTTTGTTACCCAAAACATTCCCGGTTTTTTCAGAAATGATAGCACTAATGCGAGAAATAAAAGGATGGCTCATGCCGCCTTAGGTTTGTTATTTTGTTGAATTAGTTGCTGCTCTTCAATTGACAGTGCCCTTCCAATATCAAGCAGTAAAATTAAACTATTTTCCCTATGGATTACACCCTCAATATAATGTAATGACTTCATGTTTTCTAATTGAGGTTTCTCCAAAATTTCCGATGGCGAAATACTGATCACCGAATTGACAGCATCGACGGCACACCCCAGGTTGATGGGACCAATTTCTACGATAATGACCGCCTCCTCTTGAGTGGATTTGGATTTAATTCCCAATCTGCTACGCAAATCCATTACCGTAATCACGTTTCCTCGTAAATTCATCATGCCCATAATGTAGGGTGGCATCTGGGGAATTGGTGTCAATTCAGGCATACCAATAACTTCACGTACCTTCAAAAGGGGAATGGCGTATTCCTCTTTTCCTAAATTAAAACAGAGATATCTTTGTGATTGACTCATGCAACCTCCATAAACAAGGGTTTATTTTTATTGAGTTTTCTTTTCACCAGCTCAGGTGGCTCTAAAATGAGTGACGGCTTTCCATCTCCCAAAATGGTAACGCCTGATACTCCTTTTATACCCTGTAATTCTGGACTCAACTGCTTAATAACTACCTGAGATTGTCCTATAATTTCATCTACTACCAAAGCAAAGGGGCGTTTCCCAGAACGATTAATGATGGCAGAAACCTCTTTTTCAGATGGTTTGCTATCAATGCCGAAAAAGTCTGCAAGCCGGTAAATGGGTACTAACTCCCCCCTTAACAACAAGACATCACCCAGGTCTGAGGATTGACTAACACTTTTAGAATCCACTCGCAAAGTCTCATAAACATGATTCACTGGAATTACAAATTTGTGCGGTCCGCTCAGTACAATCATGGCATCAATGATAGCTAAAGTGAGCGGAAGCGATATGCGAAAAGTTGCTCCCTTACCCACCTCAGACTCGATAGATATTTCTCCATTCAGCTCAGTAATATTGGTTCTTACCACGTCCATTCCCACCCCACGACCAGAAACGTCAGTAACAACCTCTTTAGTGGAAAAGCCTGGAGCAAAAATCAACTGGTAACACTCTTGCGGCGTCAGTTTTTGTTGCTCTCCAATTAACCCTTTCTCTACAGCCTTTTTTCGGATCGTTTCTGGATTTAAACCGGCTCCGTCATCACAAATCTCAATAATCAGGCGTCCAGATTTGTGATGGGCTCCCAAGATAATAAGACCCGTCGGATTTTTTCCCTGCGCGCTACGAACCTCGGGTTTCTCAATTCCATGATCCACAGCGTTTCTCACTAAGTGAACTAACGGGTCGGTGATTTTTTCAAGAATGGTTTTATCCAGTTCCGTTTCCTCACCTCGCAGCTCCA
>JANWYU010000020.1 GCA_025055135.1 Pseudobdellovibrionaceae bacterium
CCATTACTCGATGTAGAGCGCTTTTTAGATGCTGCTTTAGAAAGTCGCACACCAACCATTCTAGCTGGGTTCGTACGGCTCAGTCGAAGGGCCATTAACAATATCAAACGAGCCACAGGAATTCCCTTTGATTTATTTTTCGATCCTGAAGTAATGGCCTGCCGGGGGGATAAACACTTCTCTGATAAGGAAATTGCCATGTACTATCGCCGCCTTTATCGGGAATGCCATAGGCGGGGACTCCGGTTTACAACCTGTTACATCGGCAATGGCATTAAGGATTATTTTCAGTATCAACAGCTGTGGTCCAATCCACAGGATTGTTGTGATGTTGTTACCCAATTAAATAGCTTTCAAATTACAGCTCAATCAGTGCCCTGGACCGAAAGGGCCAAACACGCTCCATGCTTAGACTTTGTAACACAGTCGTTACGCCTCGAGGCTCAGTGGAAACAGTCCTGGAACGATGTCGTATACGCCAACCGTGGCAATTATGTCAATTATGAAGATACCAGGCCTTAATATTCAATGGCCCTGGAGCGAAAAAATTCTATGCGGGGAAAAAACCATTGAAACCCGTCACTACCCGTTACCACAACATTATTTAAATCAGCCCCTTGCCCTAATTGAAACCCCAGGTCCTTTCGGAAAAAAAAGAGGAATCAAAGCCTCTATTCGTGGTATCATTTTCTTTAACCAATGTTACCTTTACAAAAACTTTGAACACTGGAGAAGTGAATATGATCAACATCGAGTTTCCCCCGATGATCCTCAGTTTGCCTATCACTCTGGTTGCGTAAAATACGCATGGGTCATCAAAAAAGTGATCACTTTAAACCCACCTCTTCCTCCACCCGACCGCCGAGGAATTGTTTTTACAACCAACGTACAAGTTCCTGATTTTTATTTAAGTTCATACTTTGTCTCAGATTGATTCATTTTACATCTCATACTGATACAAAAACCGAATTTTTTAAAATTTTTTAAAAAAAAATGTTCAGTTTCTGATATCATGATTAAAGAATTTAGAGAAATACTCCGATATAAACATAAAAATTTGAAACGAACACAAAACAAAATTTTTTGGGGGGAGGAGAGAATGCAAAAAGGTGAAATCTTTCAAGAAAAAATTAGGAAATTTTCTTATACATTTGGATATTCAATTGTTCCTGCTCTTATCACTATGATATTGGGATCATGCCACTCTGAAACTGTTATTGATCGGCTATATGGCAAATATATGTCCAAAACTTTGGTGGTAATTAACGGACGCATGGAGATTGAAGAAGATTCATCCCCCGTAGTGATAAACATTGATTACAGCTCCAATCAGTCAATCCATCCCGAAAGCTGCGAGCTGATCGATCCCCCATCTGCCATAAATATTTTGAGTCCCTGTGTTTGCATCAATAAACAATGTTCGTTCAAGGCTCAGCCCACCCAAAACTTTTATGGACAAACTTCTATTAACGTTCAATTAACTGATCAATTCGGTCAAAAATCCAACAAAGGAACCATTATTTTAGATGTTACTCCCGTAAACGACCCACCAACACTCCAAACCATTACAGATCAAAGCATTCAAGAGGATACATCCCTCCATCTTGAAATTGAAGCTCAGGACATTGACTCAGAACTTTCATGTTCTGATTCCTATTTCACCGCCTCTTGGAGTAACTCCCAACTCGGCACTCATGCTACCCTATCAGTGGGTGGTAATTGGCCCAATTGTCAAATCAGCTTAACCCCTAGTCCTAACGCTTTTGGCTCATCGTCAGTAACATTATCGTTAACTGATGGAATAGCCTCGACCAGTCAATCCTTTAACGTGAATGTTCAAGCCGTAAATGATCCTCCCATTGCTCAAAATGCCTCATTTGAGATCCAAGAAGATACCGAAGCCATCATTGATCTTCCCTATGTTGATCCTGACAATGAACCAGCAACCAGTTGCTCGGTTACCAACACAGACCGTGTTGCCATCACCGAATCATGCCAATGTGTCGGTGGTGTATGTACCGTCAAAGTACTTGGAGACATCTTTTATAATGGAGTTGCAAAATTTGATTTTGCCGTTGTAACTAATGATGAAGATTCTAATACTGCAACAATCACGCTGAACATTGCAGATAGCGGAATTATACCCCGTGTGGAAAAATTAACTGTTGGAACTTGGAGCTCTTGCGCATTATTGAGTAACCAACGAGTACGATGCTGGGGCTTTAAGGGAGCTCGAATGGGCTCTGGTATCATGGGCTCTCCCCAAAATCAGCTCATAGGCCACACGGTATTTGGCCTCACTAAGGTAGTTGATCTCGTAACGGGATCCTTAGGAACCTGCGCCCTACGAGAGAATCACAGTGTGTGGTGCTGGGGTGAAGGAAGTTCTGGATTCATTGGAAATGGGGCCCTTAGTAACTCGTTAGTTCCAGCCAAAGTTTCCTTTAGCTCAGACATAAAAATTAGTAAGTTAGCTAAAGGCGGTAACCATTCACATAATTGCGCCATTTCGGATCAGAAAAAGCTATATTGTTGGGGAGCAGGTGAATCTGGAAAAATCGGAAATGGAACCACAGTAAATCAGTCGTCTCCCGTTGAAATTTCCTCCCTCACCCAAGTAGAAGCCGTGGCAGTTGGGGCTAACAATACCTGTGCCTTAGTTAACAATGACAATAATCCAACTAATGGTCATCAACTATATTGTTGGGGGCGCAACAATAATGGTCAGGTGGGAAATGGCTCCTCTGGAGCAGATGTTCTAAGTCCGGTCTTTATCATGGATGGTGTTACCGATGTTTCCCTTGCAAATGCGACCTCTTGTGCGCACTTAGCGGATAAGTCCCTTCGCTGCTGGGGACAAAGATCGGTTGGGGCCTCAGGAACAACAACAGGTCCGGTGTTTTCTATGCTTTCTTCTCCTACTCTCCCTGTATTGAAACAAGATGGAAATCCGTTGTTGGTTGAAAATGAGGGAGCTCAATTCATTGCAGGAAACGACTTCATTGCCATACTAGAAGGCCTTTCCAACAAGCTATGGGCCTGGGGACGCAATCGCAGTGGCACATTGGGAGGAATGCAGCCCATCCTCTGGGCGGCTAACCAGGTGTATCACTCCCGCAGTTTTAATCAAATTTCAGGAAGTGAAGACCTCCTCTGTGGTGTATTTAATAACAAACAAAGTATTGAATGTTATGGAACCTCCCAGGCCTTTGAGGGAGGAGATACCTTATCGGACCTCATAGGCCCAACCTTAAGTAACTTTTCTTTGACCCACCTTCATCACACAGTGAATGAAAACCTGTCAGCCTTTGTCACATCCAACGGATCCGTATGGTGGTGGGGTTTTATGGGGGCTTTCCCAAATAGTAACTTCAACCCCTTACTTGACACAACGATAAGTCCCCAACAAAAGACGGATATTTCTCATGCGATTGCTGTTACGACGGGGAGTAACTTTGCTTGCGCTTTGATTGAAACAAATAACTCCTCCCCTGGTGCAGAAGAGATTAAGTGCTGGGGTGCAGGTGGGCATCGCCAACTTGGGGTTAATAGCACAGCCTCTACTTTGACTCCCCAAACAGTTCGGGATGGTACGCCTCTCACGGGTGTGGTGGAGGTAAAGGCTGGAGAACTTTTTGCCTGCGCTCGCTTAACAAACGGAAGCATTAAATGTTGGGGAACAAATGGCCAGGGACAGCGCGGTGATGGTAATAATAATGCTAACCCTAACGACGATGCTTCAAGTGTAGTTTCATCAAGCCTTGGCTTAGCTGTAGGTCTTGCTGTAGGAGGAAGACATGCCTGTGCAATCTCGCAAAATCTTGGAGCACTTTATTGTTGGGGTGAAGGAACCCATGGCAAATTAGGTAACAACTCAATAACAAATCAAAATGTACCAGTTCCCGTAGTTAAAGCAGAAGGAGGAAATTTAACGAATGTGGTATCAGTGGACGCTGGACTTCATCATACCTGTGCCTTAGTCAATGAGGATGGAAATAGCGCTAACGGTCATCAGGTGTACTGTTGGGGACTTGCCAATCGGACTGGTCAAAATGTTCAAAGTGGCTCGTTTTTAGTGGCCCATCGGGTCCTTGATGTAAATGGGGTCGATCCGCTCAGCGACGCCGTACACCTGGAGGTTGGCGCTAACTCAAGTTGTGTAATTCGAGTGGGCGGTACTTTGACCTGTTGGGGCACTAGCGGGCGCTTCGCAACCGGACAAAACTACCGCAATCCCGACGCATTGATTCCCCAAAATGTTGATACTTCGGTAAGTGGCACTCCGCTTAACTTTATTTCTATGGGGGGTAACGCTGCCTCCATGTGTTACCGAACTCTTAGCGGAATCTATTGCTTTGGAGCAAATGAAATAAACCAAAATTACATAACCCCCTTCTCATTTGCTGGGCCAAAAGTAGTTCCTAGTCAAATTTTATTTGGTACTGAATAATTGAAGTTGACGATGACAAAAAAACACTTTCCACTTAAATACGATGAAGGGTCGATGGGTTTGTTTTGCAACTGGAGCAGCAATTCATGTATTTTCCGTGTGTCTTAATGGGAATGCACAAACCCAAAATCATCAACCATCAGAAACAAAATGCGATCCCAAATCAGGTTATGTTCTCTACTGGATTCGGCGTGGCGATCACCTATCGGGGATTCTCTATCGCTATAGATTGCGTCCGCTCTATGGTCAAAAAGGTTGGGTGCAAAAAACGGCACAGTTTAATCAAATAAAAAATGTTGATCTGATCTTTCCCGAAAAAAAACTCATTATCCCAATTTCATGTACTCAGAATAGTCCCCAACAAAGTCAGGAAACTCAATTGAAGACTCCTTCTCACCCTACCGAGGAGATATTGCCTGGCTCAACTATCACCCCCGATCCCGTTAATGAGGGCGCACAAATAAACAAACAACCTAATGAGCGACGTGCCCTCATTATTGGAGGGGTCAGTTATGGTTTTTTACAGATCAACTCTTTAGACCTTCTTAGTGTAACCCGTGCCATTGTGACTTCTGAAAACGCCTGGTCTTTCCAGGGCAATTTGGAGTATAAATTATTAGAGGACCTAACATTATTGACTGGTCTTAATCTTCAGGAAATCAAATTCAAATTACCTCGAATAGGTTCCTTAATTAATCATCAAATAAACCTCTCTCAAATTTACCTGGGTGTTCATTATAACTTAAGTTCACGGTTCGCACTAAGTTTTTCTATTGATAGTGGAACGAGACCTTTTGTAATCCCCATTAATATTACAGAAGCGTATGTTGATCCTGAGTTGCAAATTTTTAATACAATTACTTTTAAGTATCACATAGTTAACAATGCAAACATCTCTTGGAGTACAGGAATTGGGTTAGAGTATTATTGGGACACCATTGTGCAGAATTACCAATTTACACCAGGGTATGGAGTGCTTATCGATTTAAGCGGACGATATCGAATCCTTTCCAACACCATTGTTCAAAGCAATTTTCGGGCAAGAAATTATCGTCAACAAAGTCCCAGCCTTCAGCAAGAGGCAACGGATATACACATTTCCATAGGCCTCGGCCAATATTTTTAATAAGCTTATATGACAACATTTCGTTTTACCATCCGCTATGGTAATCGATTGCTTTTCTTCATACTCATGTTGGTTTTAAAATCTTACTAATCGGCCGACGTAATGCTGGATGACCCCACTTATTAATTACAGATTCATCAGGTAACCTTAACGCTTTTAGAACGGTCACTAGAATATTTTCAGGTAGAATTAATTGATAATGATCCCCTTGAGCTTCGGTTCGATTTTTTGCAACTTGCCCTGTCTCAAAATTAATTAAGGTAGCAACGTGACGAGCTTCTCCGTTTGCGGTTTGACGACGGGTAATTAAGCGACTGCGGCCAACGACTTGATTACCCCGTATTCCATAACCGGCAAGTAAAATTGAATTGGTAAAGGGATTATGATCCTTACCCTGTGCCGAATTGAGAAATGGGGTTCGCGAAAACTCTGTGGCAACTAAAAATAATGTTCGATCAAACAGGCTCTGTCCGTCAGAACCAAAAGGAATCGACTTAAAGAATGAAAAAATAGTAGCAACTGTCTTCCACATTTTTTCCTGTAGTTGCCAATGATTGCCAGGGTGATTGGAATGACTATCAATTCCACCTGAGATGATTTCCACAAAGGCCGACTGAGCTACTCCCGCCAAAAAGGCACTCGCTGCGACAATAATCGCACGTTTTTCCGGAATCTCATCAGGCATTGCAGAATCTAATTGTTTGGCTTGACTTGATTTCATTATTTTTAACCAGTGATTAAAACTATTTAACCTAACCTCTGATGAAAGAAATTTATAAAGTGAATTCAAATAGGCCAAATCTGATTCTTTTATGGAATTCTCTAATACAGTTGCCCTAGTGGCTAAAACCCCTGAAAATACTGAATCCCCAATTGTGATCGGCGATTTCAATTGCAAATCATTGGCATTCAAAGTGGGATGAGAAGCAATCACTCCAAAAGGATTCATTTCTGCGAATAACCGTTCAACAGTCATACTCATGACCCCAAGATCTCCCGACAAATCCCCTCTTTTTAAGTAACTTTGAGCAGAGGGGTGGTCATTATTTGTGCTCGACACAAACAATCCATTTACCACAGCCATTTCTCGATAAAAGCCACCTAAGTGAAAAGCAGCAGGAGCCAATGGAATTTCTCCAAATTTTCGAATAGCATCGGACTGATACTCTATAAACATATCCTTTTCATCAGCACCTACCGGAAGAACCTGAGGATCTAATCCCAAAGTGCAATCCAAACCATCGGGAATAAAAATGTATACGAA
>JANWYU010000031.1 GCA_025055135.1 Pseudobdellovibrionaceae bacterium
GGCATCTTCTATTTCCGATAACGAGCTTGGTTCACCAAAATCCTGTTTAAAATCGGGCGGCTGTAAACAGGAGTTGAGAATTGAGCAAAAGAGAAAAAATCGGCTGATAGCTGTTAAAAATTTCATATCGAGTCCCAGCCCCAAATCCAAAGAGGGAACGGGAAGTATTTGCGGATAGTGGGGAGATGGGTCACAGGAAATTGAGACTCATCTACTGGACCAAATATCAATCGAATTAACTCAGCTTCTGATCTTAAAGAAATGTTCAGTTCATCGATTGTTACCATAATAGTACTATTTTCAAGAAGAGATATGTTAAAAGTTTTACCCCCCATCTGTTTAATGGCTCGTTTAATTTTTTCTGAGAGTTGATCAAGGCATACTATTTTAAACATCCCAAGGTAACCTTGCATCCCGATAAGTTTATATTTTTGCAGGGTGGATATCAGATTTGTGGAATGTGGCCCAATTAAGACCGTAAACGGCTTAATGGTTACCATGTGATTCCACAGGGTTATTAGATCAGGGATGTTCCCCCCCCACTCATGGACATGGTCTTGTAGGTCCGCACCCTTTCCTACAACTGAATAGGCCCGTAGTTCATTATTTTGATCCCATCCGGTGTAAATTTGGCTATTGGGGATTCTTAAAAATGCCTCGATATCTTTAACTGTACGATAACTATTTATGGTATGTTGTTGATAGAGTTTGAGTATTGCGGCAGCTTCAACCTGTGGCCCTTGTATTATCTTTAGTGGAGTCATGGCAGACGATGGTAAGGGCAGGGGACGTTCAATAAAAAAGTGCTCCTCATAACCAGCCAATTCAAATCCTAAGCGACGATACCAATCATGCAGGTGGGTCCACAGCACAGCTATATCACAAGACTGCCGGCGTGCCTCTTCTAAGCATGACTGCATGACTAAGGTCGATAGGCCCTGATTGCGAAAATCTGGTGCAGTAACAACGCTTCCAATAGTTGCTACCTTAAGAATAAACTGAGGGGTTTTAATGATAAGTGGTTTTAGGGCAGCGTGGGTAACGATTCTTCCGTCTTTTTCAATGAACTTTAAATTATGAATGTTTTGCGGTTGAAAAACCTGTGGATATTCAGCGGAAATAGACCACTGACAATCCTTTCTGAGCTCTTGGGATAAAAAAGCCACAATTTGATCCAATTTTGTCATAGATCACCTTCATTGTTATTCTCAGATTAACTGCTTTGACAGATATCGAGTAGTCATGGAATAAAAGTCTTGACCATGGGTGGGTCGGGTCGAGGAGGAGCGGTGGCAGATCTGAAATTAAAATGGAAGCAAAATGTGAAGGGGAAAATGTTTGTTGATCAATCGTGTATTGCCTGTGATGCGTGCGTTTTAACTGCTCCATCTAATTTTAAAATGGATGAAAACGAGGGGCACGCTTATGTGTTTAAACAACCCGAAACTCCAGAGGAAGAGGCCCAGTGCCGAGAAGCGATGGAGGGCTGCCCTGTTGAGGCCATTGGTGATTTTGGAGACAAGGAACCTAGTTAAAGCCTAAGGTCTAAAGCCTAAATTTTAAAGTGAAAACAGTGTCGAATTTCACACCAAAATCATTAGATCGTCCTCGCAAGCAAAACACCAAAAGTAAAGTTGCTGCCATTTTACACATGTTGCGTCGGTTATATCCCAACGCTCATTGTGCTCTTTTATACAACAGTCCTTTTCAATTGCTTATTGCCACCATGTTATCGGCTCAAACCAACGATCAGCAGGTTAATCGTGTAACGCCCCATCTATTTTCTGTATACCCAGATGCTTACGCAATGGCACGGGCATCGTTACCAGATTTGGAAAAAAAAATTCGCAGTATCAATTATTATCGCACAAAGGGAAAACATATAATTCAAGCCAGTCGCATCATCGTGGAGCGGTTTGGAGGTTCAGTGCCTTTAAGGCTAGAGGATTTAACGAGCCTTCCCGGAGTGGGAAGGAAAACAGCTAATGTGGTTATAGGTGAGCTTACTAATAATCCGGAGGGCATTGTTGTTGATACCCACGTAAAACGGGTGAGTCAAAGATTAGGATTAACGACCCATCAAAACCCAGAGTTAATTGAGAAGGATCTGATGAACCAGTTTCCTCGCCGAGAGTGGGTCGCTTTAGCCCATCGGTTGATTACTCATGGCAGACAAATTTGCCTGGCGCGCCAACCTCGTTGTGCTGCATGTGGACTTCGCCATTTGTGTCTGCAAAGCTTAGGAGCATGATTTTCTCAGCTTTTTTAGAGAGCATAAAGTTTATTGGTCATATGTTACCCGTCAGTTTTTTAAGAATATTCTTGGGGTACGTGTATTTTCAACAGGGTCTTGCGCGCTTAGAGAATGGTTGGTTAGATAAGCCCATCTTAAGCTCTCGTTTCTCCGATGCTTTGGAGATGGGGCAGGTAGCTCCTTTTTTCGTCTATTTAATTGAAAAGATCGGTTACCCATACTGGTTTTACTTAACCTTCTTACTTATTGGAATTGAAATTGCAACAGGGATTTCGTATTTGTTGGGCTACGTAGTGCGCCCCATGTCTATATTAATTGCCATTGTTACAGCATTCCAGGTTTTAGCAATTTCAACCCACGATCTTACTTTAGCTAAATTGTTACTCGTGGTTCACATTTTTTTGGCTTGGATAGGGGCAGGCAGGGTTCTAGGTTTTGATTATTATTTTTTCAAACGTTACCGTGGATTTTGGTGGTAAAGTATGAAACATTTTTTTGTATTTGTGGGACTGGTTTTTTTGGGAGTAGCTTTTTACTGGGGTTTTAAAAGTTATGATAATCGGGAGAATGCTCGCCCCGTTTTGGTAGTTTATGCTTCGAGTTCCTTTGTTTCTCAATGGGGGCCTGGTCCTTGGTTAAAGACTGAATTTGAGAAAAATTGTGATTGTGTAGTGGAATTTCATGAAGCATTGGATACTTACTTGTTAATTCAAAAGATCCGATCTGATTTAGGCGGGAGAGGGGTAGATCTCGTTTTGAGTTTGGATACCTTAGATTTAGAGATAGCAGAAAAACAACTAACTTGGAAGGAACTACAAGGCGATTGGCGTAGCTGGGATGAAGGATTGGAGGGCGGTAAATCTCGCTTTTTTCTACCCTATAATTATAGTGCTTTGGCCTTTGTTTACCGGACATCAGATGGTATTTCAAAACCTACGAGTATACAGGATTTAACGTTACCACAATTTAAGGATCAATTTGTTCTCATTGACCCCCGGTCCTCCTCGTTAGGGTTACAGTTTGTCAATTGGGTTTATCAGGCTTATGGAGAGGATATGGCAAGGACGCTATTACAACAAATTCATCAAAATGTGAAACTTTTGGCGGCCAACTGGTCTTCTGCTTATGGGATGTTTCGAGAAAAACAAGTAGCGATGGCTCTTAGTTATATAACATCCCCTTTCTACCATCGCATTGAAGAAAAGAGTAACGATATTCAGGCAATTCTGTTTCGGGAGGGACATCCTCTATTCATTGAGTATTTGGGTATTCCTGAGGTGTGTGAAAATTGTGAATTGGCTCAGCAGTTTATTACCTTTCTTCTTGGAGATGTGGGGCAAAAGATTATTATGGAAAAAAATTACATGTTACCAATACGCAAAAAAGTTCGGGAAGGAACCGTGTTTGCTGATGTTCCTCCATTTCATTTACTTAAGAGTAAATATCCCGAGAAGGGAAGAGAGTTTTTGCTGAGTTTATGGGTACAGAGTCGTAAGGCCCAATGAGGAACCTATCCTCTTCTTTTCAGTTGGTTTTTTCGGTTATCTTTTTGGCTCCATTTATTCTTGGTTTGTTGCGTTCCTTGAATGATGTTACTTTGACTTCCGTGTCTTGGGTTTCTGTTTTGGCTTTACTTGATGCAGGATGGGTAACGATAAAGCAAATCATTTTAACATTTGGATTCGCCATTTTGGTTGGCTTTTTGTTATTTCTTGGGCTAGTGCGCATTGGTTACTATTCAAGAAAGCTACAATATTTATTGATGATTCCTTGGGTTTTGCCGAGTCTCTATCACGTATCAATATATTATCAATTTTTTTATTGGATGAAACCTGGTGAATTAGCAGTAGGCATAATTCAAGGGCTTAGTTTATCAGGTGTAGTGGCACTTATTTTTCTAAAAACGTATCATTATTTTCAGGGTCTAGTGATCAATAGTGCGATTTTTGGCGTGCCCTTTCATCGCTTTTGGGGACATTTTATTCCGTTATTTAAAACGGATGTGCGCCATATTGTGTCCTTAGCCACTCTCATAGGTCTTACCAGTTTTAGTGTTCCCTTGGCTATAGGGGGAGTTGATCGTGTGAACCTCGAGGTTTTTTTATTTCAGCAGATGAAATTTGCCTGGGGAGATTGGATCATACCTGTTACTTTGTTGAGTCAATTTTTTTTAATTATTATTGTTGAGTCCATTTTATTAAAAAATGAAAAAAGCGTTGGCGGCGCGCAGTTTGCCGTTTTCTCGGTAACTAAAAGCATTTCTCAGTATGGTAGCATCATGGGATTGGTAGCGTTGGTTTTCTATGTGGTGATTTATCTATATCCGTGTCTGGACCAGGTCTACAGTTTTGTACGTTTTATTTTGAAAAGTTTTGATCGTGAATTAGTCCGTTCATTGATCCCCAGCTTGGTTGTGTCCATGAAGCTTACTACCATACTGTTTTTTTGCTTTTTTTTGGGATTGACCATCTACTCTTTTACGCACATAGTAGCTGGTTTTTGGCGCCCTATTCAATTTGTCCCTGTTTCCACGGCGCTAACTTGTCTAGGGTTATGGACGTTACAAAAATATTTGCCGATGAATGTTCTGTTAGTTTATGCCTATTTGGTGTTATTTTGTCCAATATTAATACGAATGGGACTTGGTAATTCTCTTAATCGTTTGCATGATCAAATAATGATGGCTCGGATTTTGGGAAGAGGTTATGGTATGATTTTTTGGCAAGTAGTGTTTCCTCAGGCAAAATCAATACTGATTGGATTGGCTGCAGTAGGGGCGTGTTGGGCGTTATTTGATTATGGTATCATAAGATTTTTTATAAGTCAGGCTCAAGGTTCCCTTGCGGTAACAGTTCAATCTTGGTTTGCTTCTTATCGATATTTTGAAGCAAAGGCATTGATGGGATTTCTTTTTTTATTAAGCATTGTTACTTTAGGAATCGGTTATGTCCTTTCATATCGAAATCAACAATTTAATCGTTAATAAAGGTAATTTTCATCTAAGGATTGAACATCTATCAATAAAATCTTCATTTTTGTTTGTTATAGAAGGGGCTAGTGGATCGGGAAAAACCACACTTCTTAAGTCGTTAATTGGGGTAGAACGGACCAACCCCGATTTTTCATGGTTTTTAGATGGTGATCCAATGCATACAAAGTCGTTATCAGAAAGAAGGATGGGAGTGGTGTTTCAGGGTTTGGTGCTTTTTCCCCACATGACGGTCTTTGAAAATATTCTATTCGCTCAGAAAAGCGGAAATGTGGGGGAAGTGGAGATGCTTTTAAACGAGTTTAAGTTGGATCATTGTCGCAATACCTTGGCAGCTCAAATTAGTGGAGGTGAAAGGCAGAGAACAGCCATTGCTCAGGTTTTGGCTTCTCATCCGCGTATTGTATTTTTAGATGAACCGTTTTCTGGTTTGGATGAGGAGACTAAGGAACAGTCACGTCGCTTTGTTTTTTCGGCATTAAAGCATCAAGGAATACCCCTAGTTCTTATTACCCATGATCGGTCTGATTATCTGGGTGAGGCGGCTTCGGTGATTCGTATGGTGGGAGGATCAATTGTTGAGGCAAGATCTTTAAATTAACTCATTTTTGATGAGCCCATAATGTCTTGGTCCGGTATTTTTTTCAGCAAAAGGAGAAAATACCTGGCTCTTAACAAAAAATTATCAAAATATGTTAAAAGTTAAAACCTTAAGATATTTTGATTTGATAAATTTGAACTTCTTAAATACCTGCAGGGGAGATGAGAATATGAAAGGATCCCACTTTCGTCATTTCTACCTTTATTTATTAGTATTTGTACTTATTATTTTCAACCGACCGATTCATTCGTTAGCACATGTTTTTCCACAGTCGTGTGATCGGATATTTTCCAAGTTGCACGTAGGAGTTAATGTTCCGACCGCTTCTACTGATAGTCGAGATCGGTTCCCGAGCTTTCTTGAACGTTTGGGGAGGAAATCCCAGTGGATTAAAAGATGGAAAGCCTATCATGAGTATGCTGATGCCATCCGGTCGAACGACGTGAAGAGACTGAAAACCATTCTGATTACTTTGTTAAAGGAACATTTGGCATTTACTAAAAACCGACTGTTGAGCGAAAGGCCTTTTGACTTGGGCCTTTATTTCGAGTTCAGAGATCGGCGAATGGCGCAAGCCTTATTGGACTTAGTTAAGCCACGGATGGAACACATTTTGCGCTCTGATGATATTCCAGCAATTTATACGGGGTGGATTCAACTTAATGATCTTCTCTCCCAAGTAACCTATCGAGAAGTGATAAGGGGTTATGTGCATCTTGAGTCCCAAATCGAGGGTGAACGAGTAACAGAACTGTTAAAAGACTTAAAACATGGAATTGTTGTTATTCCTTTTATTGAGGGAAATTTACGGGAGATCGAGGTTCTGATGTTGATGGCTTATGGTAACATGCCGCTTGGCATGATTCAAGAGGCGAACATATTTGTGGATGGAGTACTTCTTTCTAGAAAGGGATTTTATTTACATGATGTTACTCACGCATTGGCACATTTTCGCCAGGTGAGCAAAGAGGACATGGAGATTTTATTAAATTTTACCCGGTATCTGGTGGGTCGGTACTTTCAGTATGACATACCTCACGCACGGGAAGCTTTAGAGCTCATTCACTTTTTGATTTTGCACGAGATTCCGCCAGATTATTTGTTACTTCCCATTCTCGAATACGGTTTGGCAGGTAATCCGAGGCCCATTGAGGCAAACGCCAGAATTAAGCACCAACTTCTCAAAGAGCTTAAGTTTTTTCTCAGTAACCAAATAGCTGATGCTGGAGAATTAGCTGATATCGGCTATTTTGCCGACCGGGAGTTGGAGCTGCTTGTTATGCAATATCAAGAAATTGTTACGGATTGGGCATTTCAGTATTATTAAAGTTATGAGAATTAATCGTGTTTTTTTTTAGAACTTGCCGGATCTAAGATTTCTCAGTGCATAATCTTTCAAAGTTGACATTAAAAGGCTACTTATTCACCACTTTCTAATAACTTAACAAAGGGGAATATATGTTAACAAATAACGACTCCATTGAGTGTAAAGAATTTAACGCTGATAAAATTCAAAAGGTTGTTTTGAACAACTGTGCCGGGGAAGTAAAAATTGTGGTTTCCCAGGGTGAAAAGGCTACAGTGAAAGCGGTTAAAAGACAGCCAGACAAAAGTGAAATTAAAGATTGATCAACAGGGTGATCAATTGGTGGCAGATGCGGATGGTGGGGCGGTTGATTTTGAATTAAATGTGCCGTCCAAGGTTGATGTTGGTCTTTCTGTTGGTTCTGGTAACGTGTCTGTAGCTGGAGTTGAGGGAGATCTTGTATTTGATCTGGGTTCTGGGGATTTAAAGGCTCAAGGGGGCTTTTCAGCTGTAGAAGGTAAATTGGGTATGGGTAACATATCCATCAATGGTCTGATGGGAAGAGGCAAAGTGAAATTGGGTAAAGGTCGTGTTGAGCTTGCTTACAGCAATAAGGCTGAAAAGGGGGACTTAGAAATCTCAACTGGAATGGGAGATGTTGATCTTCTTTACCCTGAAAAGACTCAAGTTGATGCAAAATTTTCATCTGGATCAGGGCGTTTTAACTGTGAATTAGAAAATACTCCGAAAGCTCCCTTTCGTGTTTTGATGAGATCTGGAATCGGAAATTTATCGATCAAGCGCTATCATTAAAAGCGTTGCAGAAAAACTCTTTTGATGACCTTCTGGTTGTAGTAAGTTTTTTTCCAATCACGAAATAAGGGGATGGCGCTGTTGAGCACATCCCCTTTGTTCTGGACATAGGTAACAAATAAAAAGAGAACGTTTTACTGTTGGGGTTTGGTTTGTGAGAGTGAACCTGATAATGGGGTATCATCAATCCATTGAGTTACATAATAAAGAGTTACTTTAATCATGCCTGCAATTGGTATAGAAATGATCATCCCCAAAATTCCGGACAGATGCGCGCCTAATAGAATACTAATGATTACAAGAAGGGGATGGAGGTTCACAATTCGCCCAACAAAAAAGGGAATTAATACGAAAGAATCTATCGCTTGTACCACACCGTAGATAAAGGTGGTAAGCATTAGGTTCCAAAGCGGTTCAGTGGTGGTGAGTGCCAAGATGGCGCTGGGGGCAAATGCAGCAATTGGGCCCACATAAGGGATGATATTCAAAATGCCCGCCAAGGCTCCTAGTAACAAAGAAAAAGGTAACCCAATAACCAACAACCCCAACCAGGTAAGACTACCTACAATAAGGCTTTCTAGAATTCGTGCCCTTATAAATCCCCCGATTTGGGCGTCGAGAGCTTCGGTTAGGATTAATATCCGTTCTTGCCAAAGGGGAGCTAGTTTATTCAATTGCAATATTCTAAAGTAGGACGGAGCCTCTTTTAAAAAGAAAAAGGTGAGTAGGGGGGCTAAAAATAAAATGATGGCGGATTGCCCTATCCAATTAGGGATTTGGCCTCCAAGCCAAGAGGCAACCTTTAGTAACAGTGGAGGTAGTTCATTAAGCCAAGAGGTTGGAATTTTGTATCCAATAGCATCTTCGAAGCGACTTAAAGTAGATTGTACTGTTACTAAAAAGGTTCGGCTAATTTGGGGTAACATGCGAAAAAAATCATTTGCTTCATCCCAAAGTAATGGGGCGATCAGGAGTAGTAATCCCAAAATGACAACGCCCATGCCGAAAAACACCAAATTTACGGACCATTGATGGGATAGGCCCGCACGCTGAAATCGCTTCACAAAAGGATTTAAAAAATAGTAAGAAACAATTGCAATAAGAAGCGAAGGTAATAAATTAGGGGTTACCCAAACAATGATAAGGGCTAAGATTAAAAAGACTCCATACCAGATAAGCCAAATGTGTTGCTTGTTATTCATGGTTATTTCCTAGATTTGCTAAGATTTTACGGCTCAGTACTCTACTTTCGGGAACCCATCCCAAAAATGAATCTCCCTTGCTAACAAGGAGCCATCCTGTTTGTTGACGTACAATAGTTACAATAGTTCCAGAAGGGAGCATTGCCAATGCCGGAGAGCCTTCATCATTTGCGGACTTTAGAGCTGTGTCCTCCACCAAAACCCCACTTTCTTGAATTACTTGATAATAAATTTTTTGAAAACTAATCCAAGTAAGAGCAGTAAGTAACACAATTCCTCCAATTACCGACACATAGGGCACTGTCCATGAAGTTTTTGTTACCTTAGCGATGCGGTACTGCTTTATCCAATTGATGACGTTTCTTGCAAAACCAAAAAAAACCAGGGAATTGAGAAAGTAAAAAAGCCAATTGGGGACCCATATCCATGCTTCGTAATATAGCCATTCTTGCCAGGTATGGTAGGTGAAGGTTTTTTTAATGGGAGACTCCTGTTTCAAGTAAGACCAAAGTTGACGGGCAGACCTTGACCAAGGGAATTCTTCAACGCTCCAGATGAGAAAGGCTTTAGAATAGGACCAGTTTTTGCGATAGGCTTCAACAATAGCCAAATCAAGTAAGGGAGGTTGAAGGGATTTAAGGAATTTCAGCCCATAATGCTGATTTGAAGAGGTGGAGTGGGAGAGAGCCTCAGTCAGCTCTTTTATGATAGACTCTCTTCGGCTGGCTAAATCAGAGTCAGCAGATGAACTTATTGGGGGTTCTGCCCCAAGGCCATAGATAAGGAAGGTAAAAACCACAAGAATTGTCGCAAGCTTCATTCTAAAAAAATCACAAAACAAGCGGAGAGCACGAAGGTTCTATTCGACCGACTACTCCTTTCACCATGTATTTAAGATTACATGTTTGATCAAGGGAAGGATCAATAAATGGATTTCGACCAGTCGTCCCAATAGGTACCTTTATCATCAATAAAAAGAAGGGTAAGGTATTAACGTTAACTGAGAGGTTACTATGTCGACCCATCAAGAGATAACAGCTTTGGTAGGGGATCAAATTGGGAACGATCCTGAAATTCGTTCTTTAGTAGAGCAATTAAGTAGGCGTGTAGAACAGCTGACTACGCAGATTCGTGAAGTCAAAGGACCACAACCCTCTTGTCGGGAAGTGGGTCAGGCATGGGTCGAACGCACTGGGAAGATTCGTGGCCGTCCTTTGCACTATCAATTCGTTGGATCAGGGGCCGGAAGAAGTTCCTTAGTGGAGCTGATGGATGGATCCGTTAAAATTGATCTCATCAATGGGATTGGTATCCATTTATTTGGTCACAGCTTTACACCTGCTATAAGGGAAGGCATTTTGGGGGCTATTTCTGACGTTGTCAATCAGGGTAACCTTGAACCCAATCGTGAATACACGCTAATGTTAGAAAAATTAGTGTCAATGGCAAGCCGTGGTAGTCGCATTAAATACGGCTGGCTAGCAACCTGTGGTACCATGGCTAACGAATCAGCCTTAAAAATTGCCCGTCAAAAGAAAAGTCCGGCCCGCATGATTTTGGCGTTTCAAAATGCCTTTGCCGGTCGTTCAACACTAATGGCCGAGATTACCGATAATCCGGCTTTTCGCGAAGGGTTACCGGAATATCATGAGGTGTTGCGCCTGCCATGGTATGATTATCGCGATCCTAGCTCGTCAGAAAAAACGTTACGGGTGCTGAAAGAACATGTAGAAAAGCATCCCAACAATATTTGTGTTTTTGTATTTGAACCCATGTTGGGAGAGGGGGGCTATATGCCAGCACCCCGTGAGTTTTTTCTTCCTCTTTTAGAATTTTGTCGCTCTCAAAAAATTCCCATTTGGCTAGATGAAGTACAGACCTTTTGTCGCACGGGAGAGGCTTTTGCTTTTCAAAAGCTTGGTTTGGGTGAATTTGTAGATATTGTTACCGTAGCTAAAACAGCACAAGTGGGGGCCACGCTCTACACAGAAGAATATAATCCGAAACCGGGTTTAATTGCAGGTACTTTCTCGGGGTCTTCGGCAGCTCTTCGGTCCGGATTGGCCATTTTGAATGAAATCGATAATGGAACTTATTTTGGTCCGGGAGGAAAAATTGAGAAAATCCACCAATTTTTTGTGGGCGAGCTGAAACGGCTGCAAGAGGGCTCGTGTCGTGGAAAAATTGCTGATGTTACTGGATTAGGGCTGATGGTGGCTTTTACTCCCCTTGATGGTAAAAAAGAAACAGTAAATGCTTTATTGCAAAAAATGTTTGAAAAAGGAGTGATTGCTTTCTCCTGTGGAAAAAATCCGGTTCGCATTCGGTTTTTGTTGCCTGCCCTCATTAGCGAATGGGAAATGTCTGCGGCGATTAAAATAATTGAGCAAGCCCTAATTGAAGGGGTACATGGGGCTACTTGAACTTCTGCGCATTTTGGTTACCACTCCCAGTACTTGGGAACATGGCTCTGCCGAAATCGCCCAGAGGATATTAGAGGTGGCCCATAGTCTGGGATTGCATGTCACGAGTTTTCCTGAGGCGCATCGGGATCGGATGGAATTTAATGTGATGGTCACACCATTTGCTTTAGACCACGCCATCTGGAAGAACACCCCAGTTCTTTTGCTTTTGAATCATTTAGATACCCGTTTGGGGTTGCATCGCGCTCTTTGGAAAGAAAATCAAGGTAACCCTTTTCAGATCGTGATTCACGATGGAGCCTATTGGGGGCTCGGAGTTGCCGAGCAAAAAGCCGATTTGGCTTGTAAGTTACTTGCCTTAAGGGATTGGCACCAAATGGTATCTCATCATACTACTGTATCTTGCCAAAAAGTTCCCATTTGGGTTGGCACTTTTGGACACTATCAAGGCTTTCGTGGACTACAGCGATGGTTACGTCACAACCGTTTTCGCATCGATCAAGTATGGGTGGGCCACCCCACAGAATTGCAAATCATTCCTATGAGTAACGGTTATGCCCGAGTGGAGATTCGGGTGATGTATGAAGAAGATGAATTACAGGCTCTTGGGGAAGGTTTCTTCCATGAGTCTCATTCCAGTTCCCGTTTGTTTCAGCTGACACCGGGAAGTAGTCTTAAGTTTGATGAAAATTCTGAATTATTCACAGCTTTGATCAATTATTTTAGAGAGTTACCCACCAACACAGCTTTATTGGATTTAGAGGGAGGGAGACAATTTAACGTTCCTCCCCACCAAATTTATGCCGAGGTGGATTTAGTTACCGGAAAGTTACGTTTCCCAGTAATCCAAAAGTTGATTAATTTATTTGATGGTTTTTCTGGCCTTCATGAAAAATTTAAAAAAAATCGGAATGCTCGTTATGTTCCCGAACATTTGACCTTCAACGTGGGAGTAATGCGCCGACAGGAATCCTACCTACTTTTGGATAGCATTGTTCGGATTCCCCCTCATGTGACGCCGGAGGAACTTAAGTCATGGGAAAAAGAAGCCCGTAAGCTGGTTTCACAAAATGGCTGCCAATTTTTCATTTCTGATTATAAACCACCATACGATTATTCAGATCTTTTTTCAGAATTTTATCAAAAAGCCCAATCCCAGTTACGATCGTTGTATCCCCAGGATTTTCAGCCGTCGGCTGCTGCTTTGGGCTTAAGTCACGAAGGTTGTTTTTTGGCGCGTCAAAATATTCCAATTGCTGCATTTGGCCCTGGAGAGAGTGTTTCTAATTTGCATTCTCCAGGGGAGCGTGTTTCAATAAGAGAGGTCGATATTGCCTATCAGTTTTATCGATCTTGGATCGTTGAGGAAACCCATGTCCTTTCGAGTACGACGCAGTCACTTGGATGATTTAGATGATATTTACGACTTGGCTCGGCAGTTTGACCTATTAAATCTACCCGCAGATAAAAAAAGGTTACTGCAGAAGTTAGAAAAAAGCGAGGCAAGTTTTGCCGGGGAGTTACCGAAGGAAAAGGCTGAATACCTTTTTGTGGTGGAGGATTTAGAGGAGCGGGTAGCAGTGGGCTGTTCCTTAATTATGGGAAAGCATGGTACTCCCGAGGTACCACATAATGCCTTCAAGGTTTTTAAAAGAAATCACTATAGTGAAGATTTGGGTTTAGGCTTCATTCATCAGGTTTTGCAATTGAAGGTGGATACTGATGGACCAACTGAAATCGGTGGCCTATTGGTGGATAAGGGTTACCGTAGTCGCCCTGAAAAATTGGGAAAGTTGATTTCATTAGCTCGCTTTATGTTCATGGCAGAACGTTTAGATCAGTTTGAAGATACCGTACTGGTGGAGCTTACCCCCCCTCTTGGAGATGATGGAAAGAGCGATTTTTGGGAGGCGGTAGGAAGAAGATTTACTGGGTTACCCTATCAAGAGGCAGATCTTTTGAGTCAAACTCATAAAGAGTTTATTGCTTCCTTATTTCCCTCAGGTGAAATTTATTTGTGTTTATTGGACGCTCGAGCGCGGGCTAGTATTGGGCGCGTTGGTGAGCAAACCAAACCCGCCCAATATTTGTTAGAGTCAATTGGTTTTACTTATATCGAAGAAATTGATCCTTTCGATGGTGGCCCACACTATGAGGCAGAAACAAAAAAAATCAAAGTCATTGAGCAGTCCCAGAAGTTAACTGTGTCTCATTGGGCTAGTCCTGCCTGGAAGGATAACTGTCTGGTGAGTTATGGTAGCGGATCTGATTTTTTCTGCATCTCTTCTCCAGTTGATGTGCGGGGAGATACCGTTATGTTACCTGAAAAATCGATCCAGCTTTTAGGTATTGATTTTGGAGAAATGGTGCGAGTGGCTCCTTTTCGTTACCGTAAATAGGAGGTAGCAATGTATCGGGGAGATTTTATTAATAATCAATTTGTAACTAACGAACTAGCCGATGGAGAAATTAAAGATATTTGTCCAGCACGATTGGATGATGAAATTGGGGTGTTTCCCTTTTTTAGGAAACATGTTTTTCGTGCGGTGGAGGCAGCTCGTCGCGCCTATCCTCGGTGGGCGCAACTCACTTGGGATGAAAGAAAAGGTTATCTCTTGCGGTTAAAAGAGGTGTTTATTCAGGAGGCCGATCGCATGGCGTTAGCCATTGCGCGGGATACAGGAAAACCCTTGTGGGAAGCTAAAACCGAGGCTCAGGCTCTTATCTCTAAAATTGATATTACCTATTCCCATTCAGTCCGCTTAATAAAAGAAGAAAAGGTGGAACAGGCGTTACCGGGGATTGATGGGTACATTCGTTATAAACCTCGCGGAGTGATGGCGGTTATTGGCCCATTTAACTTTCCGGCACACCTACCTAATGGCCACGTTATTCCTGCCTTAGCTATGGGTAACACTGTGGTGTTCAAACCATCGGAGCAAACCCCTTATGTTGGTCAAGTTTATGCAGAATGTTTTGAGAAGGCCCGTCTCCCTGATGGGGTTTTCAATATGATTCAAGGAGATGCAGAAAGTGGACGGGCTTTAGTATTGGCGGAAGAGGTGGATGGAGTGCTATTTACTGGCTCCTATGAGGTGGGCTTAAAAATTAAACAAGAAACTCTTACTCATTATTGGAAAATTTTGGCTTTAGAAATGGGCGGTAAAAATGCTACGGTTGTGTGGGAAGATGCTCCTTTAGAGAAGGCCATTTATGAAACTTTGATTGGTTCCTATTTGACTGCTGGGCAGAGGTGTTCTTGTACGAGTCGCATTCTTTTACATGAGAGAATCGCAGATCAATTTATTGATCGGTTTTATCAGTTGGCCAAAAAGCTGACTATTGGTTACTACGAAGACAACCCCTTTATGGGGCCGCTCATTAGTGAAGCAGCAATTGAGAAGTATTTACGTTTTCAAGAAATTGCTAAGCGAGAGAATTGTGAGTCACTAATGAGAGGTAAGGTTTTGGAAAACACCAAGTATAAGGGTTATTACGTAACTCCGTCGATTAATTTGGTTCAGTCTTTTAATCGGCAGTCAATTTATCAGAAGTCGGAAATATTTGGGCCTAATGTTGCAATTTATCGGGTGCGTACTTATGAAGAAACGGTGGAGATCGTGAATGCCACTGGCTATGGGTTAGTAGCTGCCTTATTTACCAAAGACCGCTCCTTATATCAGTCTGCCTTACTCGACTATAAGGTGGGATTGCTGAATTGGAATCGGACCACCAATGGTTCCAGTTCTAAGTTACCGTTTGGGGGGATGCTAAAATCGGGAAATGACCGACCTTCTGCCGATTTTGCCATTCAATATTGTTCTATTCCTGTGGCTTGCCTGGAGGATATGACTCCGTTTGATCGAAGCAAGCTATTGCCGGGGGTGGTTTGGGATTAGGACATGAGATTGGCCACGAATCTTTTTGTA
>JANWYU010000038.1 GCA_025055135.1 Pseudobdellovibrionaceae bacterium
ATCAAGGATACCTTTGGTCCTATAAGACATTATACCACACTTATCGGCAGATTGATGAAAAACGTAACAACAAATTCAGGAAACGGCCCCGCCCCCTTTTGAGTGTTTCAAAATGATCCGTGGTGTGAACGGGCTAAGCAATCGCAGCGCGATTCATGAACCTTCCCTGTCAGATTCACCAACGCGATTCACGTGTTTAAATCACCTATTCGCATCGTGGGTAACAAGTGACTGAAGATTCGTTAGTACTTGCTGGAGGGTAACGTCACTGTAGCCAAAAACAGTAAGGTCTTTGCGCCACTGGCCCTTACGATCAAAAAAGATCAAAGTGGGTAGACCGCTTATTCCATATTTTTTTTGTATTTCAGTAACATGATCGTCCAGTTTGGTGGCGTCTACTTTAAGTAACATAAAATCGTGGGTTGCTTCGATGAACTTGGGATTTTGTAACACCTCTTTTTCCAAAATATGACAGGTGTTACACCAGTCAGCAGTGAAATCTACAATAACGGGCTTTTTTAATTGGCGTGCTTCAGCTAATTTTTGAGCGCTAAATGGCATCCATAGAGCATCTGCAGTCGATTTGTTGACTAATAATGTGTTACTCGTCCTATTTTTTAAAAGGCTCGTGACGTTCAAAATGGATGCTACCATCAGGATGCTTCCCATCATCAGTAGACTTCTAGGAAGAGCCCATATTACTCCCGATGCCCACTTGTGGCTCTCAAAAAAGTTAAGGGTATTTTTTAATCCGCCCCCCAGTAACACAAAACCCAATCCCAAAAGACCCCACCACCAACGTTCGTTTACCAAAAGACCAAGATAATAATAAAACACTGCCAACATTATAATTCCTAGTAGGTACTTGCTAAAGTTCATCCATTCTCCTGAGCGTGGTAACCATTTAACAATCCCTGCCGATAATCCTATGAGAAGCAATAGTTGTCCCATCCCTAGTGCGAAGAAAAACAGTGCCCAAAATCCCAAAACACCATTTTGGGTTTGAGCCACATAGGTTAAGATACCGATGAGCACTGGACCCAAGCATGGTCCAGCAATTAGGCCAGAAACCATGCCCGTAAATAAAACGGCTACCCATCCGCCCTGTCCCATCGTTAATTGCTGAAGCCACAGATGCCATTGGCTAGGTAGAGTTACTTCAAACACCCCAAAACTAGATAGAGCCATTCCCAAAAATACAATAGATACAATAGATAGAACCCAGGGAGATTGGATGTGGCTACCAAAAAGATCCCCACTCTTGGCAGCCAGAACGCCTAAAATGGCGTAAACGGTAGCCATCCCCAACACATACACATGTGATAATAAAAAGCGAGATTGGCGTGAGCGCCCATGAACCTGTTTGCTTAAAACATTCAATGTGATGGGAATAAGGGGATAAATACAGGGGGTTAGACTTGTAAGAAATCCTAGCAGAAAAAAAATAGGTAACACAAAAATTATGGATCGATCGCTAAGTAACTGAATAATTTGATCTGGAGAAAAGGAAAAAATGTTTTTTAAAAAGGACCAGAATGATGTAGAGGGGGTTGTGGCTGAAGATGACTCAGTTGATGTTTGGATCTTTTCCGATGTATTCAGATCAGGTTTCAGCTGGTTAGTTACTGGGGTGCCAAGCCATACAAAAGGAACGGAAATTTCTCGAGTTTGGGGTAACAGGCAAAAACTATCGGTACAGGCCTGATAGGAGATAATTAATTTAAGTGAAGGATCTCCCAAACAACAATGTTCCGGTGCTTCAAAAGAAAGGGAAATGTCCACCTCTTTTTCGATTCCTTCTTTGTGTTTTTTGGTATTTTTATCAAAAAAAGTAATCACCCGATTGGCTCGAGGCTGGCCTAGTTTAAATCCATAGCTTTTGGGTTCATAATCAAAGGATACCGAATCCCAATAAATACGATAACCTTTTTCAATCAGCATCTGAATTTTAATTTGTCCATTTTGATAAGACTGCATACGTGATGGATAAAATTCTACCTTCCAACGGAAGGGATGCTCCCCATCGAGAGCAGACGATGCCCAAAGAGGCTGAGTTACCCAAGCGCAATATAATGGAAATATAGCGAACCATAGAAAACTCAATATTAAGGAGATTTGGATCTTGTTGATGGTCTTTAGGTTTAAGTTCATGCTATCAACGAAACATACTAACTACTTTTGTTTTGTGTTAATTCGTGCTGACACTTGCATTATCTAAGTTATTCACACTACACCCATTCTAGGGCCTGGTAAATGTCTTGGATCAGGTCATCACTACTTTCTAACCCCACACTGACGCGAATTAATCCTTCTGTAATTTGGGCACGATCCAGATCCTCGGGAGACATATCGGAATGAGTCATACTGCGTGGGTGTTGGATTAACGATTCCGTACCTCCCAGGGATACAGCAAGGTGGAAAATTCGCAAGTGATCTAAAAAACGGTAACTCGCTTGCCTGGAACTATTTTTGAGTTCAAAGCTAAACATGGATCCTGGGCCCTTACATTGTTTATGGTAAATTTTTAACTGCTCCAATAGGTGTTTGGAAGGCTGGCGTTTGGCAAGCTTTTCTAAAAGTCCTGGGTAACCTACCCACTTAATTTTAGGATGTTGATAAATTTCATTAACAATTTTTGACGCCTTTTCTGCCTGACGTTCCATCCTAACCCACAAGGTTTCGATGGATCGTGTAAGAAGCCATGCTGTATCCGGCGCGGGTGTGTTACCCAAAATGGTGCGGTAGTCACGGGTAGCAATATAGTGAGATTTTTCAGCAAACAGAGCCACTCCGGCAATTAAATCGCTATGGCCTCCCAAAAATTTCGTGGCAGAATAAAAAACCAGATCAACCCCAAATTCAAATGGAGATTGAAAGACAGGGCCTAAAAACGTATTATCCACCGCTACAAGACAATTGGGAAAGTATTTTTTCACTAGTAACCGACAGGCCTCAATATCTACCATGCGCATGGTTGGGTTGGCAGGAGTTTCTATGTAAAAAAGATCTAATCGATTGAGTTGTTTTAGGTGTGTTTCCAACAATTTTAACTGGGTGGCATCAACCGGATGGGTCTGAATATCAAATCGTTTGGGGCAGAAATCTTTAAAAAACAAATAAGACCCTCCATAAACAGGGTCTGTATATAGGATGCGCCCCCCTTTGGGAATAAGAGCCAAAATCGTAGTGGTTATGGCACTCATCCCTGAAGGAAAGAGCAAGGCATAATGACTACCTTTTTCAGCCGCAACTAACTTATCCTCAATAATTTCCACATTGGGATTGTTTAAGCGACTATAAATAAGACCGGGTTCTTTGCCATCGTCCCCTTTTAAATGATACGCCCGTTGAAAGAACTTTTCACCTTCTCGGCTGGTAACAAATTCAAAAGTAGAGGTGCGAAATAGGGGAGGCTTTACCGAAAATTCCGACAATCCCGAACGGTAACCGGCTAAAATAACACTGGTTGCCGGGTGATATTGGCGTAAAGGGTTTTTATATTCTGCAATTGATTTGGTAACAGGGAGTTTTGGGTGTTTATTTTTTCTGCTTAAATTTTTTCGATTAGATGATTTTATCTTTGTTGATGTTTTTGAAGCTGTTCGACCCATAAAATGCCCTTTATCTTAATCTTTATCTTAATCATTATCTTATCACTATCACATAACGTTAATGTAGGTTAATGTAGCGCTTTCACTAGCCCACAGCCACTATTTTTGCTTCTGATGTAACATATGACTCAACCATTCCCGAAACTCTTGTAGCTCAATTGGTGGTAACTTGCCCTGAGCTAGATCCGCGCGTCCTCCGCCCTGTCCTCCCCATTTTTTGGTTATTTCTTTAAAAACCTGTCCAGCGTGGACGTGGGGGCATTGGGCCGTACCAAGTAGGGCTAGCTCATCAGATTGCAACAGGTACACCATGGGTTTTTGTGCTGCCTTTTTGAGCTGATCAGAAAGGGCCATTAACCCCTGATGATCAAGGCGGGGAACATGCTTTACCAGCAGCCACAAAGGCGATGAGGAAGTGTCAGCATTTACAGCTATAGCCTCGTTCAACCAAGTTGTGGTATCAACCTGGCTGGAGCGTAATAAATCGGTTTCTTTTTTGGTCAGCTCTTTGAGGGAGCGCTTTTGCTTTTCAAGATACGCAATTAAGGGGCTTGGGGTAACCCAATTTGGGAATTGTTGATATCTTTCTAAAAGGGACTCCCAAGATGATGCGGATTGCCCTGTATACCTTAAGGCCTCCCAATAATGCTGTCGACAGCTTTCTAAATACTGCCAAGCCGTCAACCCAGTTAGGGCCTCTATTCTCCTCACACCTTGGCTTACACTACCTTCCGAAACAATAACAAAAATTCCAATTTCAGACGTGTTACCAACGTGGGTGCCTCCGCATAACTCTACTGAGTCACTACCAATGGAAAGTACCCGCACTTCATCACCATATTTTTCTTGGAAAAATGCAAGGGCCCCTTTCTTTTGAGCCTGAGCCAAACTCATATGTTCCACCTGAGTGGCCATGCTTTTACTAATTTGTTGGTTTACTTCCTCTTGAATGGCTTTGATTTCGTTGGGAGTAAGGGCCTTTGGATGGGTAAAATCAAAGCGCAATCGCACCGGGCCTACATCGGAACCTGCTTGGGTTACGTGTTTTCCTAAAATCTTGCGAAGGGCTGCATGCAGCAGATGGGTTGCGGAATGATTTTTGGCAATTTGATGTCGCCGTTCGGTATCAACCACCAAGTCTACTTCGCCTTTAAGAACACACTCATGATCATGCTCCAATGGAGAGCTATGAGAGTGTTCTGGGTTTGTTTGTGACCCATTCGTAGCATTTATTTGGACCCAATGAACCAAAATTTCCCCCCTTTTTTCAACTTGAACAATTGGGTAACGATGTTCGTTGTATATTAGGTAACCGTGATCACATTGTTGGCCGCCCCCAAGGGCATAAAAAGGGGTTTTTTGGGTAACCACTGCTACGTTTTCTTGATCAATGGGGTAGGAACCGATGATCAAGGAGCGGCATTGCAGTTTTTGGTATCCCACAAATTCAGTGGGACCATGCTTTTCCTGAAGGGATAACGCCCATTCACCAATGGCTTTGTCCTGCCCCGAAAGGGCTTTGCCTTTCCAAGTGGTTTTGGAGCGCTCCCGAGATCGCTCTAGTTCTTGGTAGAAGCCCGTGGTATCTACCTGAAAGCCTTGTTCACGGGCGATGATTTCCGTGAGATCCAAAGGGAACCCGTAGGTATCATATAGGCGGAAGGCCAATTCCCCAGAGATGATATTTTTTTGATAGCTTCTTAGTTTTTCACATTCACTGACAAGCAGATGGGTGCCTTGTTCTAAGGTGTGACTAAACTTTTGTTCTTCCTCTTCTAAAACGCTTTTTATGGTGGGAAGGGCTTGATTTAACTCGGGGTATGCCGATCCCATTAATTGGACCAAAACCCCTGACATTTCGGGAAACACGGAAACTTCAGGATTTAATTTGTGGGCATATCGGAGGGCCCTTCGAATAATTCGGCGTAGCACATAGCCCCGCCCCTCATTGGAGGGCAGGGCATGATCCGCAATAAGAAAAGAAGCCGCTCGAATGTGATCGGCTAACACGCGCAAGGCACTTAGTTTTTCTAACTCATTTTTGCGGGTCTCTTTTCCTTTTGGGTTACCGATAAGCTCCAGCTCCCAATGATGAAGAGCCTCCCAATCCACCCCCAACTTCTGGGCGGCAAAGGCAATTAAAGGAAGGAACAAAGTGGTACGATAGTTATGATGGGTATTCTGTAAAACGGCCGTAAGTCTTTCAAGGCCACTGCCCGTATCCACCGAAGGCGATGGTAGCGGTATTAACTTTCCGGGCTCTTGCTCGTCAAATTGCATAAATACCAGATTCCAAATTTCCACATAACGTTCACCCCCAGAGATTATGCCTTCTTGGATATTGCGATAGGTGCCGAATTGGGGCCCATGATCATAGTAAATTTCGGTGCATGGTCCACAGGGCCCTGTATCTCCCATCCGCCAAAAATTATCTTTCTCATCAAAAAAACAGATCCGATCAGAGCTGATTCCAATATGGTTTTTCCAAATTTGTGCTGCTTCCCAATCGTCTTTAAAAACCGTTACCGACAATCGTTCGCAAGGAATTGCAAATTCCGTGGTTAAGAGGGTCCAGGCGAATTCAATAGCCTCTACTTTAAAGTAGTCGCCAAAAGAGAAGTTACCTAACATTTCAAAAAAAGTGTGGTGGCGGGAGGTGAATCCCACATTGTCCAAATCGTTGTGTTTACCTCCGGCCCGCACACACTTTTGACTGGAAACAGCTCGGCGATAGGGGCGTTTTTCAATTCCTAAAAAAACATTTTTAAACTGGTTCATTCCGGCATTGGTAAAAAGGAGGGTTGGATCGTCATGGGGAATGAGACTCGAACTAGGAACGATCTCATGTCCGTGTCGGGCAAAAAAATTTAAAAATGTTTTCCGAATGTGATGGGGGTCTTGGTTTAATTCTGATTTTGGTAATGATCCGCTTATCATGGGCAAGCCTCTTCGTTAGGTTTTTTTTATTGTACGGACCTGCTCAATAATGGCAATGGAAAACGAAGAGGAACAATAAGGGGGGAGCAACGATGAGAGAGCGTTAAAAACAAAAACTCACTGATCCATCTCAATGTGGTGATGGCTCAATGTGGTGATGGGGGATTATCGCACCCCTTTTTGCCCCATCCCATTACTTCGGGTGTCTTTACCTTGGGTGTAAGGAGAATATGCGGCTACTTTGGGGTTGGTTTTTTGAAACAAGGCAACCCGAGAGGTATTAGAGCAGTTGGTCATTTCTACTTTGCTTTTTGCGTTTGCATTGTGAGCAAAGAAAATGCCCATAAAAATAAAAATAGAGACAAATGCCAACATGTTTTTCATAGAAACACTCCTTTCTATTTCTACGACCTACTCTACTACCTTTAGTGATGCCAATCTGGTGCCAAAGCGATAGGCAAGGCTTCCTTCAACAGGGGCCTCATGGACTATTTAATGAGCTGTCGCTGTTTCAAAGTAAGACATGGGTGATAAAGCCCTACAACGGTGTGGGAAGGGGTGAGGAAGTTTCTTTATAAGAACATTTTTTGTCCCGTGAACTGATTTGGTTTGGGGTCATCCTGTGATGGTACAGCGTCGTTGCGCCTGTGCTTCTTCTATTAAAACTTGAGAAAAAAAGCGTGAATTTTTTTTCAAACCACGCTACAAAGGCGCCCTATGCGGTTGATCAAGTCTTTATATCAAAAGTTTTTAGATTGGGTTGAAAAAATAGGAAATCGATTTCCTGATCCTGCCTTTTTGTTTGCAGGGATTGGGGTTGTGGTCATCTTTCTTTCATGGCTATGTTACCATTGGGATGTGTCGGTGATTCATCCTTTGGAACAAAAGACCATTGTAGCTCAAAACCTTTTGCAAGGGATTTACTTACAAAAAATGCTTACTGATGCTGTGAAAAACTTTGCCGCCTTTCCGCCTTTAGCCACGGTTTTGGTCACCATGGTGGGTGTGGCTGTTGCGGAGAAAACGGGTTTTATTGCAGCCGCCCTTAGGGCTTTTGTTTTGAGTGTTCCTTCCGGATTGTTAACCTCAGCGTTAGTTTTTGCTGGGGTGATGAGCAGTATGGCGGCTGATGCGGGGTATGTGGTGCTCACCCCCTTAGGGGCTGTCCTTTTTGCTTCTTTGGGACGTCATCCCTTGGCTGGCTTAGCCGCGGTATTTGCTGGTGTTTCCGGGGGGTATAGTGCCAATCTTTTTTTGACGAGCTTAGATCCACTTTTGGCCGGACTAACCACCAAGGCGGCGCAATTAGTAGATCCTAATATTCAGGTTGCTCCCAGCGCTAACTATTACTTCATGGCTGTATCCACCGTGTTACTAACCATTTTGGGAACTTGGGTGACTCGTCGTTTGGTAGAGCCTCGTTTAGGAACTTGGTCAAGCTCAACTGTGGCCCATTCTTCTGAAGATCCGATAAGTTCTGATTCCCAGGGGTCTGGTAATGGACTGCTTACAGCGCAAGAGAAAAAGGCCCTTGCTTGGTCTTTGGTAACAGGGATGTTGTGGTTAGGTGTGGTATTGTATTGGGTGTTACCGAAATCGGGAGTGTTGCGAGATGAGGCTGGAGAGTTAAAGCCGTTGTATGACAGTTTGGTAACTTTAATGATGCTGGGTTTTCTGTTGGTGGGATTGGTGTACGGTTTGGTGATGGGGAGTATTCGTTCAACCCACGATGTAACCCGTATGATGAGTGATTATTTGGCTACTTTAAGTTCCTATATTGTTTTATCTTTTTTTGCGGCTCAAATGCTTGCCTATTTTCAGTGGTCAAATTTGGGCATTATTATGGCGGTAAAAGGGGCTCAATTACTACAATCTTTGGCTTTAGGAGGTATCCCACTTTTCTTCTTTTTTATTGCCTTTGTAACCTTTATTAATCTTTTTATGGGAAGTGCCTCGGCCAAATGGGCAATGATGGCCCCAGTTTTTGTTCCTATGTTTATGTTGGCAGGGTATCCGCCGGATGTGACGCAAGCGGCTTATCGGGTGGGAGATTCAGTAACCAATATGATTAGTCCTCTTTTGCCCTATTTTCCCATTATTTTGGCGGTGGCTCGCAAATATCAGCCGGGCTTGGGATTAGGTACTTTGCTATCGTTGATGTTACCTTATGCCATAACTTTTGGGGTGGGTTGGGTGATTTTGTTTAGCGTGTGGTTAGTGCTTGGTCTGCCTTTTGGTTTTTGAAGGACTTAAACAGTTAAACTGTTACACGATGTTGTGATTTATTTTTTCAAGATTCAAAATTCAAAAGGGGGGGAATCATGTTTTTATTTTCCGTTTGGCTGTTGGGTTGTTTGGCTGAGGCCAGCTCTTATGTCATGGTGGCCCGTGATGCCCATCGGTTTTGGCCATTAGTGCAATGGTTGGAGGCCCGACCTAACCAGGTGGGCCCGGTTACTGTATTACCAAACTTAAAAATGGTGTTATTTCCTGAGTTTCGGAACCCAAAACATGTGCTGCCGCTATTACAGAAAATGCCTGGTGTTGTTACTCTAGAGCCAAATCATTTTCGGTATTGGAGGATCAAACCATCAAGATTAACTACCGTTGATGGCTTAGTGGTAACGTGGTCGGCGGAGGATTTTGGGGGTGGCACGATTTTGCCCTTTAATCTGTTTCGAAAAAAAGAGGTGGACTTTAAAGCATCATTCCATGAGGGTGATGTTTCTAGCGCTTTGCGCGCCATTCGTGCCGATTGGGTTTGGAGCAAAGGTTACCAAGGACAAAATGTGCGGGTACTTGTATTAGATACTGGGATCGATCGTGATCATCCCGCTTTGTCCCCCAACATAGAAAAAATACGTAATTTTGTTATGGATCAACAACAACCCTATGCGGAATTTGATCATCATGGCCATGGAACCCATGTTGCCGGAATTATTGGGGGACGACCATGGAAGGGTTACTCCATTGGGGTAGCCCCCCGGGTGCGGCTTTTGGTAGGTCGGGTATGTGGCACCGATGGTTGTTCTCTACACAGTTTATTAAGTGCTCTTGAATGGGCTATTGCTGAGAAAGTAGACATTATCAATATGTCTTATGGTACACCAACGGCAAGTGTTAGCGAAGAAATGGCTTTAAAAGAGGCTTACCAACACGGGATTACGTTGGTGGCGCTAGCAGGTAACGAAGGGGATAGTGAGCTGAATTATCCAGCAGCTTATAAGGAGGTGATTGCTGTTGGGGCTATCGATGAACATGAGGAGCGTGCTAATTTTTCAAATTGGGGGTCTCAGTTGGATTTGGTGGCACCAGGGGTCAACATATGGTCGGCGGTGCCTCAGGGGATGGGAAGAGAGGCTGAGGTGATGGTTCGTATTGAGGCTTGGTCCGATCACCCAGAGGAAGCAAAAACCACTGTAAAACATGTGGCAGCGAGTACCTTTTTAGGAACCCCGAAGTTAGACCTTCCGGTGGAAGGAGGAGTGGTATTTGCAGGGCTGGGCAGACCTCAGGATTTTAGGGAAGACCTGGAAGTTCGAGGGCAAGTGGTGTTGGTGGATCGTGGAGAGATTTTCTTCTACGAAAAGGCAGAGGCAGCGATGGAAAGAGGGGCTATTGCTTTGGTGGTGGTGAATGATTCTGATCGACTTTTTAGTGGAGCGCTCACTCGAGATGGGAGTGTGTTACCCATTCCGGTAACAATGATAAGAAACAGTGACGGTCGATGGTTGAAAGAATTATTACAAAAGGGATACCGAATCACGATGAGTGTGCGTACCTTTGCGGGTGACTATGCGGGTATGAGTGGTACAAGTATGGCCACTCCCTTTGTTACGGGAGTCATTGCTTTATTGAAAAGTGCCAAGCCTCAACTGACACCTGCTGAAATTCGCAACGTTTTAAAGCGCTCTGCTCGGCCCTTGAATAAAGTTGCTGATCCTTACGAGGTGGGTGCAGGTTTAGTTGACGCGGCTTCAGCCTTTTGTGTTATTCTGGCCTCATCATGTCCTTGAAGATTGCATACGACCGTCCCTTTGTGGAATGTGCCCATCGGGTTTATAAGGCATTACATGCCTTGTCGTCCCAGGGGAATAATCAATTAAATGTTACTTTAGAAGAAGTATGTGCCTTGTTAACCATGCCTCCTCAATTAGAATGGGGAGATTTTGCTATAGGGTGTTTTCCATGGGCTAAACCGTTGGGGATCAAGCCCAATGAAATTGCTGTGAAGCTTGCCGATGATTTGCGGAACGATTCTGCGTTTAGCCAAGTAGAAGCCTCAGGGCCTTATCTTAATCTGAGATTGAGTTACCAAGCTCATCAAGAATATTGGTTAAAAGATCTTCTTGCGGGAGATTATTTTCAAGCGCCACTGGTTAGTAGTGCTCCTAAAACCATGATCGAATTTTCGCAACCCAATACCCATAAAGAACTCCATGTAGGACATATGCGGAATGCCTGTTTGGGAGATGCGTTAGTGCGCTTGCAGCGTTACTGTGGCGTTCCTGTGATTAGTGCCACCTTTCCCGGTGACATAGGAATGCACGTAGCAAAGTGTTTGTGGTATTTACGCGATCACAATCAAGAGCCTATTCCTGAGACGGGACGGGGAGAGTGGCTAGGACGGCTTTATTCCAAAGCCCATTTGAAACTGGAAGATGAGGTTGATGAGCCTCGAGCCTCCCACTATCGGCAGCGGCTAACCTATATTTTGCGACAGCTTGAAAATAAAGATGGCGAGTTTTATGAATTGTGGAAGGAAACCCGTCAGTGGTCCATTGATTTGATGAATCGCATTTACTCTTGGTTGGGTATTTCCTTTGATGTGTGGTATTGGGAAAGCGAAGTAGATGAGCCCAGCCGGCAATACGTAAAGCAACTACTACAAGAGGGTAAACTCATTGAATCTCAAGGCGCCGTTGGAATGGATTTAAGTGATGTGAATCTGGGATTTTGTATGTTACTGAAAAGTGATGGGACAGGACTGTATGCTACTAAGGACCTCGAGTTGGCGCGCCGAAAATTTCAAGATTATCACATTGAGCGAAGCGTTTATGTAGTTGATATGCGACAGGCTCTGCATTTTGCCCAGGTCTTCAAGGTACTAGAGAGGTTGGGATTTGAGCAGGCTAAAAATTGTGTGCATTTGCAGTATAATTTTGTTGAGCTACCAGATGGAGCCATGAGCTCTCGAAAGGGTAACATTGTTCCCATTACAGTATTGGTGGAGCGCATGGAGGAAACCATTAAAGAGCGTTACCTGTCTCGTTATAAGGATGAATGGACCCAGGATGAGATACAGAGAGTGGCCCATCAAGTGGCCGTTGGGGCTATTAAATATGGAATGCTAAAAATTGATACTCAGAAGAAAATTGTATTTCATTTAGATGAGTGGTTGCGGCTTGATGGGGATTCTGGGCCTTTTATTCAATATTCTGTGGCCCGTATTAAAAGTCTTTTACGTAAGGCAGAATTGGAGAAAAAAGCTACGTCACCAAATGACACCCAAAAGTTTTCTACCTTTGATTGTGTTGAAACCATCAATTGGGGACTTTTGCAAAAAACAGAAGAGCGTCAGTTACTCACTCGGGCCCTATTTTTTCGTACTACGGTACGTCAGGCTGCTCTACAAGAAAAACCCCATCTTCTTACTCGATATCTTTATGAGTTGGCACAATCCTTTAACTTGTTTTATCATCAGTGCCCTATTTTGTCTGAGGAAAATCATGATTTAAGTTTGGCTCGATTGGCGCTATCCCGAGTAGTGGGATTGGTTTTAGAGAAGGGCCTAAATCTATTGGGTATCCCTAGCCCTGAGCGTATGTAAGGCTTTTTGTAAATGATCGTACAACAGTTCTCGCCCACGAAAACAGGAGCGGAGAACTTTTAAAAAAATAAACACCCCGCCAGTTTTGCGATCGAGAAATAGAATTTCTGGTGGAGGAGCCCGAAACTCAAAGCGTCGGATCATGTTCCAGCCAATGTGAGTGAGCCGTTGGGGGAGGGTGGAATGAGCCCACTGATAGGACCCCGAAGGTAACATAGCTGGATCTTCTTTGACCCGCGGATCTTTAGGGTCTAAAAAGGGTTCTACCGTTTGCAGACAGAAACTTTCAAAAAGATGAACTAACTCCTCTGGATCGTGAGGATCAATAAACTTTAGTTGAGTAGCGGCTTTGCGGAGTGCAGGAGAGTCGTTGTGGAGGCTTGCCCAAATCATTTGATAATATGGAGACAGAAAGTCTTGAGGGTACTGGCGAACGGCGCCGAAATCATAAAGAATGATCTGGTCTTGATGGCTCTGTTTGTGATGAGGGGACTTTAGTCTTATGGCATAGTTACCGAGGTGAGGATCGGTTTGCACCACACCCCATTCAAATAACTCTTTAAAGTACAGGTCCAAGAAAGAGAAGCCAATCTGGGAACGCCGTTCTTCAGAAAGGTTTTGCACCTCTGGGGAATCGGCACGTAAACCAGGTAAATATTCGGTAGCAATCACGTGAGGGGAACATAACTCAGGCAGAACACATGGGATAAGAAATCGCTCATCACCCTGCAATCTTTTTTGATATTTCTCTAACTCTTCTATTTCACGTTCATAATCCAGCTCTTGGTACATCATAGTTTTAATTTCTTCAAATATGGAATCAATAGCCGGTGATTTGGGTAACAATTGACTTAATTTCATTAAGTGTTTTAAAGCACTTAAGTCAGCGGCAATAGCTTCTTTCACCCCTGGATACTGTACTTTAAAAGCTATCCATTTTTTGGTGAATCGGTTTTGGGCGCGATGTACTTGAGCCAAAGAGGCAGTTCCAATAGGATTGGGATCAACGATCCATTCCTCCCAGGTTTGATTAGGTAACTCTCTTTTTAAAACCTTAAAAATTTCGGCAAACGCAAGGGGAGGGCTCTGGGATTGTAAGCTTTTTAAAAATTCATTTGCCTTTGGGGGTAAAAAGTATTCCCCGTACATCGATAGAAGCTGACCGGCCTTCAAAATGCTCCCCTTAAGTTTTCCAAATTCATTGGCTACCAACGCAGCATTATCGGTCAATATTTGTTCCCAAGAGTGAGTGGATTTCTCTTTTTGTGTGGTGAGGTGTTCTTTGATTTTGTGACCTAACATTTGCGAGCCGGTTTGAACTGTTAATTTAGCTAAGCTAAGACTGCGTCCCAAAAGAGATGTTTTGATTTTTGTTAATTCTTTTGATTTAGGCATTTTCAAAAGCATAACGGGCGTGGCACAATCAGACAATAGAGAGAAACAAACCATGTCAGAAGTCGCTTTTTGGTTCCGTCGCGATTTACGTTTAGATGATAATGTGGGGTTGTCTTATGCCTGTTCAAAAGGCCTTACCGTTCGGTTTTTCTTTATTTTTGATCCTCGTATTCTGGACCCATTACCGCGCGATGATCATCGTGTTTCTTTTTTATGGAATCAACTCTCTCATTTGGGCAGGGAGTTACAAGAACGAGGGCAATTGTTGCAGGTCTGGTATGGTCCTCCCAGTGAGGTTTGGAAAACCATTTTGTCTTTATATCCAAAGATTCAATTTGTAGTATGTAATCACGATTATGAACCGTATGCACGAGAGCGCGATGAAGCAATTCGTGCCTTATGTCAACAGTCTGGTGTTACCTTTTATTCATTTAAGGACCAAGTGATCTTTGAAAAAAGTGAGATAGTAACTCAAAATCAGGAAGTGTTTCGGGTGTTTACTCCCTACAAAAAAAAGTGGTTGTCTCGTCTTACTCCAGAATCCACAAAAGAAGCAAGGGTAACTTGGTCATCTCTGCCGCCCCTAAAAGGGCAAGGAGCGGTAACAGAAAAAGTTCGAAAGAGAGGTTCGCTCTCCCCTATTTTTCTTTGTTCTATGGAGGACATTGAAGAGATTGGATTTAAAAAAAGTCAAAAGATTCCCAAGGAACATTTTTTTCACGATGAGGTTTTGCGCTACTACGGACGGCGAAGAGACTATCCTGCAGAGGAGAAAGGGACGACTCGTTTAGGGCTTTATTTACGCTTTGGATTGGTCAGTGTGCGCCAGTGTGTGAGGCAGGCTTTGCGGTTGAAGGCTTATGATTGGCTTTCTGAACTCATCTGGCGTGAGTTTTTTATGATGCTTCTGTATCATTTCCCGGATACGGTTAATCGGCCTTTTCGAAAAGAATTTAATTCCTTCCCTTATCGCTACCAAGAAAGTGAGTGGCAGCGATGGTGCGCTGGTGAAACGGGAGTACCAATTGTGGACGCAGGAATGCGCGAATTAAATCAAACAGGATACATGCACAATCGGGTGCGAATGATTGTGGCAAGTTATCTTACCAAACATTTATTACATGATTGGCGTTTGGGGGAACGTTACTTTTCGCAAAAGTTATTTGATTTTGATCTATCCGCCAATGTGGGTAACTGGCAATGGGTAGCTGGTTGTGGTGTTGATGCTGCCCCGTATTTTCGCATTTTTAATCCCTCGATTCAGCAAAAGCGCTTTGATCCTAATTGTGAATATGTCAAGCGATGGGTTCCAGAGGTTTTTAGTTCTTCGTATCCGCCACCGCTTGTGGACCACAGCTTTGCCCGTCAGAGGGCTTTAAGTGCATTTCAAAGGTTACCCAAGGGTTACGTAAAGTAGGATTCGTTATACTGGAATTGGTAGTGAGGGAGGCATTATGAAGGTACTCATTACAGGGGCAACGGGCATGATAGGGTGTTATGTGGGTAAACTTTTACATCAATCGGGTCATGATTTAGTGGTGATCTCTCGGCGTAGCCCAAATGATACTCAAATGCATGTGCCTTTTCCCTGTGATGTGATTACGGCTGATTTAGGACAAAGTCCTATTCGAAATTCGTTGTTGGAGGAGGTGGAGTATATTATTAATTTGACGGGGGAAAGTATCGTTGGATCACTGTGGACCCCTAGCTATAAACGTCGCCTTGAGGCATCTCGGGTCGTTACTACCCGTAATTTATTTCAGTCTTTTGCGCTACTTTCAAAAAGAAATTTGAAAGGTTACATTGGCGCCAGTGCCATTGGATTTTATGGTAACTCGTTTCAAGAGCAGGACGAACAAGCTGAGGCTAGCGATGGATTTTTATCACAGTTAGTACAAAAGTGGGAAGATAGTCATATGCTTTTTAAGGATTTGTTACCTCAGCAGCGGGTTGCAGTGTTACGTCTGGGAGTGGTTTTGGGTTACCCGGGTGGTATACATGAAAGAGTGATTCCTTTGCTTAAAATGGGTTTAGGCTCGGTGCTGGGTTCGGGGAAGCAGTGGATGAGTTGGGTTGATCTTCGGGATGTCGGGCGTTTTGTCTTATGGTTACTGGAGCGAACGTCACCGTGGAGTCCCATTTATAATGTAACCAGTCCCAATCCAGTAACCCATTGCCAATGGCTTGAACAATTAACTCAGTCGGTTAGGGGTAGGATGATACCCTTTAATACTCCGTCATGGTTTTTGAAGGCGATTTTGAGGGAGCAATCAGAACTGTTACTGGGGTCTCAAAGGGTGCTGCCCCAAAGAGCCCTGGCGGAAGGGTTTCGCTTTCACTATGAAAGGTTAGAGCAGTCTTTGGCGTTTCTCAACGAACTATTTGCCCAAACCACTCACCTGTTTTGGGCGGAGCAATTTCTGCCGAAAAAGAAAGAGGAGGTTTTCCCCTTTTTTCAGAATGCCAAAAATTTGGAACAGATTACGCCTGATTTTTTACATTTTAAAATCTTAAAGCAAAGTACTGCCCTGATTCAGGAGGGAACGGAATTCCATTATACCATTACTTTGTTTGGAATCCCCTTAAAATGGAAAACATTAATTTTAGACTGGGACCCGCCCCATCGCTTCAGTGATCTTCAAGTGCAGGGTCCTTATAAGCGTTGGTATCATCAACATATTTTTAATGAAGTTCCCGGGGGAGTGATAATGAATGATAGGGTATTTTATGAACTTCCCTTGGAACCTGTTGGTCACATTGGCTATCCATGGGTCAGACAAACCATTAATAAAATCTTTCAATTTCGTCGAAGAAAAATTTTTGAACTGTTTGCTGATGATCATACACCTGTTGATTTGGGTAAAATGAGACAAAAGGGATTGTAACCACAGTCAACAATTCCGGGTTGGGTGGATTTGATCCTGGCTGTGCATGATGCCTTGCTTTTCCTTGGGATTTAGGGTGGATTTTATAGAGCTTAGGAAATAGCATTAATTTTAAGTTTAACATACAATCAACACTTGAAATAGAAAGGCTGGATGTTATGCAATTGCAAAGATCTTATGCTGCACGTGACTTAACCTCCAAAATTAATCCATGGGGACGGGATTATCGCGTATGTGAAGAGGCCATGAAAGATCCGAAAAGGTTTCAGGAGCTAGCGCGATGGGGAAGAGAAGAAATTCGATTAGCGGAAAGCGAAATGCCAGGATTAATGGCTTTGCGGGAACAATTTAAGGATCAAAAACCCCTCAAAGGAGCCCGTATCACAGGTTGTTTGCATATGACCGTGCAAACAGCAGTTTTAATTGAAACCCTTGTGCAGCTTGGGGCTCAGGTACGCTGGTCTTCCTGTAATATTTTTTCAACCCAAGATCATGCCGCCTGTGCTATTGCTGAAGCCGGTATCCCCGTTTTTGCCTGGAAGGGAGAAACGGAAGAAGAGTATCGCTGGTGTATTGAGCAGACGATTGAAGGTTGGGGTGAAAAAGGATTTGACCTTATTTTAGACGATGGTGGCGATTTGACCAACATTATGCATGAATCTCAATATGCTGGGATTATGAAAAACGTTATTGGAATTTCTGAAGAAACGACCACTGGAGTGCATAACTTAGAAATGCTTTATCAAAAGGGGTTGCTAAAAGTACCAGCCATCAATGTCAATGACTCGGTAACAAAGAGCAAATTCGATAATTTGTATGGTTGCCGAGAATCATTGGCTGATGGAATTAAGCGGGCTACCAATGTAATGGTGGCGGGTAAAACTGTTGTGGTAGCCGGTTATGGAGACGTGGGTAAGGGTTGTGCTCAATCAATGCGAGGATTTGGTGCTCGGGTTTTAGTAACAGAAATCGACCCCATTTGCGCCTTGCAGGCCGCTATGGAGGGATTTGAAGTGGTAACGATGGAGCAGGCGGCTCCTATTGCCGATATTTTTGTTACCGCCACCGGGTGTTGTGATGTCATCACTGAGCGGCACTTTCTTGCTATGAAAAACAACGCTATCGTTTGTAAAATCGGTCATTTCGATGTGGAAATTGATATGGCTTGGTTGAATGCCAATTCCACCATCCGCGAGGTAAAGCCGCAGGTTGATATACACACTCTTTCTAATGGTAAACAAA
>JANWYU010000089.1 GCA_025055135.1 Pseudobdellovibrionaceae bacterium
TTTTTAGGTTTGTTTTTTGATTTAATAAATTCGATTTCTACTTTACGTGGAGTTGACCATTCACTCAGTGTTTCACTTTCTGGAGTATGTTTTTCAATGCCTCTCACCCGCCAAAAAATTGTTTTAAGACTGGTGGGTATAATAACCCGGAACGAATGTTGCGTTAATTTTTCTTCAAATAAAATTTTAGAAAATTGGATATCTTCAGCAATTTGAATATGATACATATTAAAAGTAGGCTTTGAATTCCAAGATAAATTAACAAAAGGTTCATTATCGTTACCTGTTAAATATAGCTTATTCAAATCTACCAGGTTCCAATGGGCAGCCACTTTTCTTTGTTGTGCTTTAATTTGGTTTGTATCATAGATTTTTGGTTGTTTAATCAAATTAGTTAAGAAGGGATCGGGAATTAGTTGGATTCTTGATTTGTTTGAAAGAGGAATATTCGTTGGATCTATAAAGGTTATTTCGAGAAATGATGGATTATTGAGAACTTCTTCAATAAAGAAGTTTCCGAAAAATATTCGTTCTGATAATATTCGTCCCATATCGTCGATAAATTCCACTTTTAATTGCGAATTTGAACAGTTTTGGATTGTCCCAGTAACCAAGTAGCTACTTTGCATTGGTAGTAGAGACGACTTCATTACTGTTGGAGGATGAGAAATTTTTGATGTTACTCCTATTTTTTCATCATTTTTGATCATCATATTATTAGGTGTTTTAAGAGCAATAAACCATGTTTTTAAGGGATATGGCGGGCAGAGGGTTAGATTATTTTTGAATGTTTTACTATCTAATTTTAATATTTCACTGAAGGTAATGTTCTGATTATAGTCGAGCCATTTTATTTCAAGGAATGAAAAGGGTATTTGATTGGTCAGTTTGACTTTGATGGGTTGAAGACAAAGCCATTTTCCATTTTGGCACATCATAATGGCTTCAGGAGATTCGACTTTGGTAATTAATTTCTCTTTTAATTTTAAATAAAACCAATATTTTTCAAAATTTTCCTCATTTTTTACATCGGGTGGAACGATACGTAGCCAGAGCGGACTTTCGCTTATCTTTTCCGAAATAGTCGAAAATATTTGATGAATTGGTACTTGTAACTGCGCAGAAGAAGTTCTAAAGCGTAAAGGTTTACCGCCGGAACTCAATTCGATTATTTTTTCCATATTGGGGCCAGACAACTCAAATTGCAGTGTTTCTCCTAGTGAAGACTCAATAATGCTACCCGGTTGTGGATTTTTTACGGTCCATTTTGGAGAATCTTTAATTTTGAAGTAAGAGTCTGCTTTCATTTTCTTATTTTGTCCTATTACTTTCCAGTGGATGAGTCCGCGAATTTCATTAGGGACTTTCCAAGTGTAGATAAATTTTTTCGTTTTAGTTTTATGAATAACGTTTTTTTGTTTTTCATCAGAGATGATGAGTTCAAATTGCTCTCCTAATCTACCAGACCACATAAAGGCTATTACGTTGTCTGGAGGCAATTCCATGTCACTGTTTGGAGGGGGATGCCACAAAATAATGTTTGTTTCAGGTTCAGAAAGGGGGTTTGGGTTTGGATTTTCCTTATATTGAATTATGATCTGGTGTTTTACAACCTCTTTTTCAATTATTTTCTCTAGCACTTTTATTGGTTCTTGATTTTTTTGTTCTACACTCTTGGGTTGAAGTCGAGCTGATCCATAAGGTGTTTTGGTTAATTTTAGGGTTTTTTCTAATTTGACAAATGAGTTAGGGGCTATAAGTAACTCATCATTTTCTCCTTTAATAATAACGGCTGATTGCGAATCAGTTTTTATGATTTGTCCTGGGTAGACTTTTTGCCCTCCCTTCAAGACCTCCCAAGCACTGCTATAAGGATTTCGGAAAACGGGAAATCCTGTTTTCTGAAATACATATCCAATGGGTTCTTGTTTAAGGTTTTTGTGATTTGGTTTTTTTTTAATCAAGTATAATCCCGTAGCAATGGTGATTATCGCAATCGCAATAACAAAAAAACTGGATAAAAACCTTTCTTTCATCAGATGATCGTATCGGCATAATTTTTTGTTTAGTTAAAAAGAGGATAGTTTTACTCGCTCTTTAGCTAGTTCTGGCACATTTGTAATTCCATCAAAACCTTTTTAACTGGCTCCTGATGGATTTAGGTGGAATAGAGCTTCGCTCATGGCTTCAACCATATGAGGATCATACCGTCCCTTAAGTTGATTTTTCATCATGGCAATTGCTTCTCTAGGAAACATAGGGGTATTATAAGATCTTTGAGTGGTCATGGCATCGAAAGTATCGGTAATTGCTACGATTCTGCCAAAAGGATGGATTTCCTCACCCCTTAATTTTTGAGGGTATCCACTGCCGGACCAACTTTCATGATGTTCAAAACAGGCGGCAATAATTCCTGGATCAATTTCCGGTTTATTAATTAAGATATCCAAACCGAATTGGGGATGTTGGTGGATGATAGCCCAATCCTCCTCAGAGAGACCTCCTTTTTTACAGAGAATTTCCACTGGGACCAAGCGCTTACCAATGTCGTGAAAAAGGGCTCCTACTCCCAAATTTTCCAATGTTTTTTTATCATAGCCCAGTACATGACCGAGTCCTAGAGAGTAAATTGCTACATCCAGTGAGTGATTGTAAGTGTAGAAATCGTGACTAGATAAAGAAATCATGTCGCTAAGGGCTTCAGGTTGTTCATCGATGAGGTTGATAAAGTCCTGAATAAGGGGCTTTGATTCGTCAAGGGCCTGATAAACATCCGGTTTTTCAAAAATTTCTTCCACAAAGCCTAGGGCCGATTCCTTTAAAAGCTGTGCTTTTTGAGTAACTGAAATCTGATCCTCTCGAATAATCGATTTCATAAAGTTACGATAAGTCCATCGATCATCTTCCTTAACATAAAAATATCCAGTGTCTTTAGCCAATAAAGTGGCTAGTCGTTCTTTAGTTAAAGAATCCCCTTGTCTCACATATAACAAAAGTCGGTCGTTTATTTTGACGAAAAGATCAAATGGTAACGGCGTATCAGGTAAAATAGTGTGCAGTCGAATTTTAAAATATTGAGGTTTGGATTCCATGTCGCTATTCTAAGCTAAGATTAAGAAAATTTTCATAGAAAAAAGCGTTTCTGGACCATGGAATGAATGTAGGTTATGGACAATGGCCATGAAAAATCCCACAGCAATAAAAATGGATACCATTCACTTTTATTTAATTATTAACTTTTAACCTCCTTATTCCCCATATATTTTAAGTAACTTCTGTTTTTTCAGCATAGATTAATATGGATTGTGCTGTTAATTTTAAAAGGAATTGGGGTACATTTTTTTCCATTTGATCAAAATATTTTGCTGGTAAATTGACGGGAAGGGGATACATTAAATCGCAGGGAGAGATGGTAATATTGTTGAATCCTGCCTTTTGCAAATCCCTAATAATCATGGGCTCCTTTTTCAGGCATTCTTTAGGGTCTAGAGAAAATAGGTAGCGTCCGAATCTTGTGTTAAAAATGAATTGCGCAATAATGTTTCGGGGATTCGGCTCTAAAAAAACAATTTTGCCACCATTACGTATTGGTTTACTAATAAGATGGGACCATTCAGGATGATACCAGAAATGGTGCAGTATGCCGACCCCTACTAAGGCATGGTAACGTTCATCGGTATCAGACCAATTCAGATCGAGAAAATTTTTATTGATAATAGTTACTTTCAAGCGATGCATTTTATTTTTGATCATTCTATAAATTTTTTCTGATTGTTCGACGGTGGTTACGGATAAATTCTTTTTAACGAGTAGTTCTGTGAGGTAACCTAATCCAGGTCCTATTTCAAGGATGCGTGATCCACTAGGTAAATTTTCAACAAAACAAGCAACCCAAAAGGCCCGTCTTCTGGCTCTTTGCTCAATACTTTTCGATAAACCCCAGGCTAAACTGATTCCCTGTTCATCTTTTATGATCATGAGAGATCTTTTTCTTTGGAAAAAATATGGTAAGGGGAGTTCAACAAATTGGTGTGATTGATTTGAATTTTTTCTATCATAAAGATCAGCAAAAGTAACGTGCCCCAAATTAAAATCAAGATAAGTTGACTGTCATTCCATATTAGTTGAGCAATTAACACGACTACAATAAAAATCAGTGGAATAAAATTTGGAGAAGATAGCCAAAAACGTAAGCTCCAAAAAAGTAATCGCAGGAGTGAGTTAGTACTGGAACGGAGGGGGCTTTGTGGTCTTTTATAATAGATTATTATTGAACATCCTGGGATTTGATTTCGGTATGTTCGCCATGAAAAAAATGATGGGGGATATTTTTTTAGATGTGCCAATAAATGAGTCCTAACAAGACAGAAGTCGCCAACATCTAAATACACATTGTTGGGTTTTTGAATAAGGACTTTCCAAATGCGATAAAAGAGACGACGGGCCCATTGTAACAACATTGCTTCCTCTCTCTTTTTTCTAGATGGTAACACGATATCATATCCTTTATGAAAAAGTTGAATCATTTCCCAACATACAGAAACTGGGTCTTGTAGATCTCCGTCCATTACAATAACAGCGTCTCCTTTTGCTCTAAGAATTCCTCTTAAGATGCACAACTGACTTCCTAGATTAACTTGATTTCGAATAATGGTAACCAACGTTGATTGTTTTGCGGTATCAATTAATTGGTTAAATGAATCCTGCGAGTCATTGTCATCGATGATAATGATTTCGGGACGAATTTTGTATTGGAAATAATTTGCGATAATTTCGTTAATAATGAGCTTTATCGATGCGGCATCGTTAAAACAGGTGATCACAAAGGAAATTTTCGGCCATGGGGAAAAAGAATGCACATCTAATAAATGAATATTGTTACTGTAAAATTCTATGGTTTGATTCAATCCCTTCCAAAAATCGGTTTGAACTCTCCAGCCTAAGATCTTATGGGTTCGGTCAGGGTTACCACGCCAAAGAGAGACATCCCAGGACCTGTTGATTTGTGGATCATTTTGGATGACTAAGTTAGGATAATGGCTTAACAGGTTATTTTTTAACTGTTCTAACGGAATACTTTTTCCGCTAGCCACGTTAAAACTTTCTCCTGAGCAAGAATCGGGGAAATTAATAATGATGGATTCTATTAATTGGTATAAATCTTCAATATAGACGAAATCCCTTTCTGTATTGTAATTTATCCATGGGATAGGGTTGTTAAGTAAAATCCCTCTACAGATGGTGGGAATAAGTCGTAAAGGGTGTTCCCCCGGACCGAAGATACTGTAAAGTCTTAAATTAACACAGCTAACTTGGAGTTGTTTTCCAAAATATTTTATAAGCTGTTCTTGAAAAAATTTGACCAGAGCGTACAAAGAATTAAAGTGGTTGGGAATATGATTGGTTTCCAGTCCCTCACCAATGAGTTCACCAAATTCCACAGAGCTGCCTAAATGGATCAGCTTGCAACCAGTAGCTTGGCAATAGAGTAGTAAAAGAAGTAACTGATCAAGCATTCGAAAAATATTTTGGGGTTGGATTTGCCAGTGGTAGTTTCCGTATGAGGCCGTATGTACGATAATATCAAAACGCGGTGCATCTTTTATGGGGCCCAACAACTCCTCTAAATCTTGATCAAATACTAACAGATGTTCTTTGGCATTGAAGCGGGCAGGACTGAAGTTTTTTCCTGAACTTACCCCCCAGCAATCAAAATCCTTATGAAGGATAAGCCTTTTTAAAAGATATGATCCTATAAATCCATAAGCTCCTGTTACTAAAATCCTCTTTTTACTAAACATAATTTTTCAGGGCCTTTATATCAAGTCCGGCCTGTTCCAGAAGATAGGACCTGTTACCAACTAAATTTTCATAATGGGATGGGTGTGCTGTAATTATTGCAAAGTTTTTGTGGCGCCAAAGATGGTTCAAAAATTGGCAAATGCTACCCGGCCAGACATGTTCTTCAAAAATGATCAGCTTCCCCGTTTTGCAGGCAGAACGCTCAATAGGTTTTAGTTGATTTTCCTCAAGTGGCCAGCGGCCTAAGGAAAACCAATCTACGTTGAGTTCTGGGTCAAAGTGATCTTGAATTAAAGGGCCAATGCTTAAAACAGTGGCTTTGTTTCCTGACCTGTGTTGATTGATAGAGTCAATGGGGTGTATTTTGACTTTAGATTCGTTCACATTAATTAATCGATAATAGCAGAAGGTATTTTCATTTTGTTGTCCGAATAGGTTAAGTTGGTATAGCAATTCATCTTGGCTTCTTGGCAAAAAAATGGTGGCCGAAATTCCACTTAGTTGAAGCAAGCCATAATCCTTGATACTATGATGACTCGAGCCTAAAATACCATATCCAAACCCCCCTCCGTTACCGATTATTGCGATGTTTTTTAGATTTTTTCCATATAAATTGAAAATTTCGGCTGGTCTCCAAAGAGTGAACTGACTAATTCCGTAAATAAAAACCTTAAATCCTTGGCTTGCTAAGCCTATGGCCACCAATAGGGTGTTTGTTTCGGTAACACCACAATTGATAACTCTTTGAGGGTACTTTCTTTTTACGTCTAAGACCGAGGGCCATCCTAAATCTAAATAAAAAAGGACGGCCTTTTCGTTGTTTGCAAGATATTCTTGGATCCAAGAAAAAAAAGAATTTTTAAGAGCCATCATAGTAGTGGGTTGCAAGGGGATGCATGGTAGGATTCAGTCGAAAATTTTTTTTTGTGTGAAAAATGAAAAATTTTGGTTGAGTTACTTGGTTAATTGTTTGGATTTGATACCAGGGGGGATCTGATGGAATGTGGCCATCCCCCTCCCAAAGATGGTAACCTAATGTGGATAGGTAGGATTTTAACGAAGAGTGATTAATGAACTCCGTGGAGTGGGTAGTAGCCTGATATTCGTTGCTGTCATACAGGATGGTAATTGAATAAAGCTTCAATTGTGCGATTAGGTGGAGTGCTTCCCAACTTGTTCCGGCGTTGAGGTCTCCATCTGATACCAGGACAAAAACTTGAGATGGTGGGTCTTTTTTTTGCAGAAGACAGCCCAAAGCTACCCCTGCTGCAAGTCCTAACCCACAGCCTAGGCTACCGGATCCAAAGGGCATCCAGTTATCGTACATTTTCTCAGCGAAGGGGGGATGGGCTGCCAAGGGGCTTCCATTGCGGCAGGCCCTATCCCATTCCGCTTCGGAGATAACGCCATGATATTTTAAAAGGAGGTATAGTAAGGAGGTAGCATGACCTTTGGATAGTATGAAATAGTCTTGGGGAGTTAGTCGAAAGAAAAAAAGATCATAGAGAATATCAAAACAAGAGGCTACTGAACCAAGATGGGGTAGTTTCCTCTTTTTATGAAACGTTACTAGTTCTTGAAAAAGATCTTCTCTTTTAGGGGGTAACACATTTTTTTTGCTTTGTTGTTCCAAACCAATGTCCCTCTTGCGTTTGAATGGTCTTTTCTCAGAAAAGGTATGTGCTTCAGTTTATCAAATAAGAATTCTTTATCGAAATTGAATGATGCTGAGGAATGAAGCACTGCTTCGTTTCGTCGACAATTCATTCCCATCAATTTAAAATCTTTGCTTATGATAATCATAAAGGAGGTTTTATGAAATTTTTGAGGCTTTTTCTGGCAAGTTGGATTATTGGTAGTTTTTTATGGATCGAAAAAGGTGTTGCAAACCTTGGATTTCAAAACATTGGTGAGGCAGAATTACGGGATATTACCCAAGATTTGGCTGCGAATTTTTCCCACCGTTCCATAACAGGCGCTAAGAGTTTAGGGTCGGTTTTTGGCTTTGAGGCGAATTTGGTGGGAGGTATGACCACATCGTCTCGGATTGATAAAATCTCAAAAAACTCTGGAGCCGGGGGGCTAGCCAATTTATATACTGCTGGGCTTTTGCTAGGGGTGAGTGTTCCCTTCGGATTTACTTTTGAGGGGTTATTGTTACCGTCTCTTTCTTCGAGTCAGTTTAACTTTGGCGGGTACAGTGTTGGGGTTCGTTGGCTCATGAATGATTTGGTGCCTGTGTTACCCATAAACTTATCTTTGAGATACAATTGGTCATCGACACGGTTTGGTTTTAATCAAAATTTAGGGGGTGGCTTAACTGGGGAAATCAAAAGCGATACCTCAGTTCAAGAGATTGGTCTTTATCTGAGCCCCAATCTTCCTCTCGTAGAACCTTATCTTGGAGTAGCAACGGTATCTTCTCGTGGTTCTCTTGAGTTTACTGGCACCGGCAATATTTTTAACACGTCATTTAGTGTGAGTAACAGTGCGTCAACGACGGTATCATCTACTAAGACCGTAATTGGTCTTAGTTTATTGATGCCGTTTTTTTCCTTTGGTGTTGAGTACGTAACGTTATTTGGTACCAGTGGATATGGTCTTAAACTGGGAGTAAGTTTTTAATTCGTTTTATTATTCTTATAAAGATTTTTGTCTCGACAAAGTTCTATCAAGTGTTTTAGGACTGCGAAGAGGTGGTGATGCCTTTAATTTTTAGGTCCACCGGGGGGTGGATATAAAAAGGAGGGGGGGTATCACCACTTGTTTTTTTTGGTCAGTCGGAGTGGTTATGAGATTGTTTGAGCGATTAAAAAATGTAGTAGGGGATCGATGTGCGGTAGATAAAGCCCGAAAAACGGCAATCAGTTTACGTTTGGGTGCATTTTTGTTGTCGATTTGTTGTTTGAGTCAATCAACCCTTGGTAACACGTTGCCTTGCTTATTAATTGATATCAGCGGTTCTTTTAAGGTAAAGATATTTAACGATATTTTTGCTGATTTTCCACATTTTGCGGATCGATACTTTCATGATGACTTTGTTCAATTTACCCGAATGTTGTCTTCCTCAACGCAACAACTGCAGTTTGGTTCAACGTTGGTCGAGGCCCAAAACAATGTGCGTATTACTCAAAACGAACGACATCGAGTTGTGAGTGAGCCTCCTTTTCAGTCAGGACAGATTTTCGCATCTGTTGTGAAAGGTAGCCGAACCTGCCTTTTAAGGATTGAAATTTTGACCGCGGTACAAGAGACTTCAGATGACAGACAGAGAACCCCTTTTCAATTGGAAATTGAGGAGTATCCCATATTGGGATTGAGCTTCAAAAAAGGCTATTCGATATGGCTAGGTTTGCCGAACACGAACGAAATGGTTAGTTATTTCCGGTTAGATCGGATCGAATGAGTTTTAAATACACAAAACTTCGTGGTATTTGAGGTGAATGGTTTTTGTATTTCCACCTTTTAAACAGAAGAAATTAAACAGAAGAAAAAGGTGTTTAGTTAAAAGTTATTGACTCCTCCATCCTTTGATGGTAGAGCTTCGCTTTCATTTAATAAGGCAAGAACAAGGAAAGAAGAAGAAGGAGGATAGCATGGTTCAAAAAAAACGTTTTTATCAATACAAGACCACTTTTAACGCGATTTTGGCTATAGCCGTGTTGTGGGGGCACCTTGAAATGGGTATTTGCTCTGAAAATGATAGTCATCAGCCGGCACTTGGAGTTTTTCCCTTGGAGCTAGAACGCGAGATGGTGAATAATGAAATCGATCAATCACTTGCAACATCCAAAGTGAACCCATATATTCGCTTGTCGGATGCTTTTTCTAAGAAGATTTATCTTAATATCGACGCGCGAATGTGGGAAGTTAAAAAAGAGATAAGTCTTGTTGGAGGAAGGAGTCGGACAGTTCATTTAAAAGATATTCTTGGGTGTGAATTGGAAGAGGTCCTTGTTCGCACACAATGGCAACCGAAAAAGGTTTCCTGTTTTCTTTTTGGGGATTCTTGGAAACACAATGGTATGTCGGTATTTGGTTTAAAGCATTCGTCACGGTCTAAGGTCTTATATGATGCCATGACCGGACCGAATGTATCTAAGGAAAGTGAAAGTGTGCATGACAGTGGGGTTAGGGTCACAGTTAGTCGTACTCGTACCATTAGCGATTCGGCACCTAACAATCCCAATCAGGGTTTGTTGCAATGTATCGAATATTTCCCCGATAATGAGGAAAGACGCAAGGAGCTCCAATTCGTTCCCTATCAGTGTAGCGTGGTCTTGCCCAAACCCTAGCGGCTTGGGATGAAGCTGTATGAGTTCCAGTTGGTTCCCTATTACTGTGAGGGCGTATTGCCCTTCCCGCAAAATTAAGGGTTTGCTTTGTTGGTTAAGGGGGCTCGAATCAAGAAGAACCCCCTTAAATCACCGTCTCTAAAATTGTAGGCGAGGTCATTGGGGTATTTTGATTTTATAAAAGCGGGTCGATCTTCCGCTTTACCGTGGCATTTTAAACACGAGGATACAACGTAAATGGGGTAGATGATTTCCAATACGGTGTTACCCGATTCAGTATGGGCGTGTTGGGTAATATGGGTGGGGCGTTTGGCTTTATTTTGGAATTGACTTAGAAATTTTTGATATTGGGAAGGTAACACATTTTGTGGATTTCGGGCTTTGTGAGATTTTTGAAATGCTTCAAACCCTTTTTCGTTTGCCCAGTTTTGTAAAGCCACTCCCACTGGAGCGCACACATTTTTAAAGATGGTTTCGTCAATTTCATCTGCCCTTTTATTAACAATCGTGTTTGCTAAATTTTGGCGCAATTCAGTAAGTTCTTTTAATTTGTTAATGATTTCCTGCTCTAAATTCTGTTCCCATTTTGGCTGAGCTAGTAAGGGAATGGAGCCTATCATTGTAAAAATAAAACTTAGAAGAGTAACAATGTTTAATCGTTTTATAAGTTTCATATGGTTTAATACTTTTATAAGTTTCATATGCCCTCCGATTTTTAGTACCTAATTTATTTTAGATTTTAAACCATCATGATGTTCTGGAACAGAGTGATTATGGAGTATTCAATGGTATCATTAATTTACAACATAAGTAAATTACGAGGGCTATTTTATGAATATTAGATTTTTTTCTGAATTAGGACAAATGGGATTAGGACAAATGGGATTTTTTTGGGCCATTGTTTTGGTCGTATCGGCGGTTTTAGTGGGACGGTTTGGCTGGCGTGTTTTCGTTCAATTAGGGCAGGAAGTAGAGGCTGTTGATGAGAAAGTGGCCGTAAATCCTGGGGAGCCTTATGTGTTACTTGATGTGAGGACTCCCGATGAATTTCAAGAAGAACATGTAGAGGGGGCTATCAATCTCAATTTGTATGATCCTCAGTTTACGGTTAAGGCTCAAAAACAGTTACAACCGAACGTTCCCATATATGTTTATTGTCGATCGGGTAATCGCTCCTCTCAGGCCAAAAGGGCTTTAGAAAAACTTGGATTTAATAAAATCCATGACTTGCAAACGGTAGAAAAAACGGCAAAGGCCCTTGATAAAAAAATCTGTAAACCCAATTGCTGATGCCTCATGTATTAAAAGTGCTCGTCGAAGGTAACCTGTCCGCTAACCCCCGTTTGATAGGCGGAAACGCGCCGTTCAAAAAAATTGGCCAGTTCTTGCATATCTTGTAGCTCCATGAAGGGAAAGGGATTTTTAGATCCAAATCGATACGGTAACTCTAATGTCTCAAATCTTTGATCAGCAACGTATTGGAGGTATTGTTTAATATCGGGTAGAGTCAAACCGGCAACACCATATTCTAGAAGATCTTGGGCGAAGGTCATTTCACACATGATGGCCTCCTCAATCATTTCTTTGATTTGGGCTCCCAGTTCTGGGGTAAAAAGTCTAGGATCTTCCTGGCGGGCAATTTGAATACACTCGAAGGCCGCTGCCATGTGTAGGCTCTCATCACGAAAAACCCAGTTGGTGCCAGTAGCAAGGCCCGCTAAGAGTCCTTTGGACCTTAAGAAATAAATATAGGCAAAGGCTGCAAAAAAGAAGAGCCCTTCGATACATGCGGCAAAACAAATTTGATTTAACAAGAACTGTCTTTTCTTTTCCAATGTGTCTAAACGATCTAATTCAAAAATGGAATCTATCCACTTGAAACTAAAATCCGCTTTTTTCTTTATACTTGGAATATTATCGATGGCAGCAAACGCCCTTTCTCTTTCATTAGGATTTGGAATGTACGTATCTAAGAGGGTAAGATAAAATTGCACATGCAATGCTTCCTCAAAGAGTTGACGACTAAGGTACATGCGAGCCTCCGGAGAGTTCACATGTTTGTAAAGATTTAACACCAGATTATTGGCTACAATGGAATCTCCGGTAGCAAAAAAGGCCACGAGGCGATTGATGAGGTGTTTTTCACTGGGCTTCATTTTATGATGGAGATCCACCAAATCCGTGGAAAAATCCACCTCATCAACTGTCCATGTATTTTTAATGGCATTTTTGTACATCTCGTAAAATACGGGATATTTCATGGGTCGAAGGGTGAGATTAAAACCAGGATCCAGGATCATTGTACTCCTCCATTCCTTAAAATGGCTATTGGCAGGCTTCACAGGATTCAGGATTTTCCAGAGAACAGGCTATAATCTCTTGATCAGAAAACTTGGGCTCTTCCTTTTTAATATGGGAAGGACTTCCTGTTGGTTTCACCGTTGCCTTAGCAATCGTAGTTGCAGGACGAGAACGCAAATAATATGTGGTTTTTAATCCTTTTTCCCAAGCATACATGTACATGGATGATAGCTTACCGATGGTGGGTGATTCCATAAAAAGATTTAACGAGGCACTTTGATCGATGAAGGGCCCTCGATCTGCAGCCATTTCAATTAGGGATTTCATGGGGATCTCCCAAACGGTGCGATAAATTTGACGAAGGTCCTCAGGGATTTCTGTCAGATGGGCAATGGAACCTTCGGCCAATTTGATTTTGTTTCTTAGCTCCTCGGACCACAGCCCCCGTGCCTTCAAATCGGCTACTAGGTACTTATTAATTTGTAAAAACTCTCCGGAGAGGGTTTCTCGTTTAAAAAGATTGGATACTTGTGGTTCTGTACTTTCGTAGCAGCCTACAATTGAAGAAATGGTAGCAGTTGGGGCAATGGCAATTAACAGAGAATTACGCAAACCATGTTTTTTGATCTCCTCTTTAAGATGATTCCATCGTTCCGGTTGGCTTGGGGTAACGCCCCAAAGATCAAATTGCAAGATGCCTTGGGCTGCTTTGGTTTCGTGGAAATTGGGATGTGGACCAAACTGTTTTGCCAACTCAAGAGAGGTGCTCAATGCATGGTAGTAAATTTCTTCTTGAATTTGTCGAGATAAGTTGCGGGCTTCCACGGAATCAAAAGGAAGGTGCAGCTGAAAAAAAACATCTTGCAATCCCATAATTCCTAAACCAACAGGACGCCATTTGGCATTGCTATTAGCCGCAGTTTCAATGGGATAAAAATTGATGTCTATCACCCGATCAAGATATTTAACGGCAATGCGCACATTCTGAGCGAGCTTTTTAAAGTCAAATTCACCGCCTTGGACGTAACGAGCCAAATTCATCGAGCCCAAATTACATACGGCGGTTTCAGAGGCTGAGGTTACCTCCAAAATTTCGGTACATAAGTTGGAAAGGTGAATGATGTTACCGGGTTTGCCGGTTTGATTGGATTTGCGGTTGGCGGCATCTTTAAAAGTCATCCAACCGTTTCCAGTTTGAGCCAAGGTCTTCATCATCCGAGCATAAAGATCCCGTGCTTTAATCTGCTTTTTATATAAACCTTGCGCCTCAGCCTCTAGATAGGCTTTTTCAAACGCTTCCCCATAAAGATCAACAAAATGGGGTACATCCTTTGGGTCAAATAAAGACCAAATTTCATCGTTTTTTACCCGCTTCATAAACAGGTCAGGTACCCAATTAGCCAAATTTAAGTTATGAGTTCGTTTGGCCTCATCACCCGTGTTATCTCTCAGCTCTAAAAACTCCTCGATATCAGCATGCCAGGTTTCCATGTATACACAGGCTGCTCCCTTTCTTTTGCCCCCTTGGTTTACCGCTGCTACCGAACTATCGAGGGTTTTTAACCACGGTACAATACCATTGGAAAATCCATTGGTACCTTTGATAAGGGACCCACGAGCTCGAACTCGGGAAAAGGACACCCCGATTCCTCCTGCATACTTAGATAGCAAAGCGATATCTGTATATTTTTGATAAATGGCTTTTAAATCATCTTCAGGTGAATCAAGGAGGTAACAGGATGACATTTGTGGTCTTACGGTTCCCGAGTTGAACAGGGTTGGAGTGGAGGCCATATATTCAAGGGAACTGAGCAGGCGATAAAATTCAATGGCCTCTGGGGCGGTTTTGGCTAGTCCACAAGCCACCCTCATAAAAAAGTATTGGGGCGTTTCAAACACTTGGCGGGTTTGGGGATTTTTCAGTAGATACCGATCATAAACCGTTTTTAATCCGAAATATTCAAAGCGATCAGTACGATAGGGTTCAATGGCGGCAGATAAAACAGCCTTGTTTTCATCTACAAAGCGATAGGTTTCTTCACTAATCAGGCCATTTTGATGACCAAATCGAATGGCATCAAAAAATGATTTGATTTTTTGTGATCTCACCTCCTCCTCGATGTACATAGCAAGTAATCGGGCTGCCAACTTAGAATATTCTGGCTCCTCTCCGATCAGTAAAGAAGCCATTTGAATGCACAAATCATCAAGTTCTTTAGTGGTGGCCCCATCATAGAGCCCGCTAATCGCCTTAGTAGCCACTCGTAAAGGATCAACTTGAGTAAGTCCTTGACAGCAACTGACCACCCTTTCAACGATCTTTGTAACGTCTACTGGCTCAAGGATTCCGCTTCGCTTTCTTACCCTCATCATGTGAGGGATGGTTTCATTGCGCCTATTTTGGACCTCAGGTTCAGAAGAAAACAAAGGTAATGTCGGATTTTCTTCATTAATGGCTTCCAACATAAATCCTCTCCTTTAAACTTAAGTTACCGTGAATTCATGTATTGTTTATCAAACGTAGAAACCAGTGGTTCCTCGAAGGCGTCACCATGTGATCCGTGTATCATCCTTAATACCCCCCATTATAACCTTCATTTCGTTGAACAACACTATATATAGCGTTTCCAACGTCACAAGGACACCATCCCTGTGTTAAGAATAGGTTACGAGGATTTCTTTACTAATGTCAAATTGTAACTTGGTAGCGAATGCGATCTATCAACTATCCTATGATTTACTTGACAAAGCGGTGGTTTGAAGTTCAAAAGCCTTTCCCTGAAAGGAGTTTTGGGCTTTCATAAAGTCAAGTAATTTTTGATGGGTTTCCATTTTGTAAGCCACCCATTTGGGTTCAATAAGTTCTTCAGCCCTTGAGCTTAGTGCGGCGAGTCGATGGACGTAAATTTTCGGTGACAGGTGTTCTAAAAATAAACACACCCTTCTGGCGTATTCCTCGAACGTAATGGGATAAAATTTTCCTTTTAAATATAATTCCTCTAGTCCGGTGCCCTTAAGTACATGAAGATTATGCAACTTTACATTGTGAATACCTAAATCATTGATGATTTTGGCTGCTTCTAAGATATCCCGATCAGACTCATAAGGGTTACCGAAAATCAGGTGTACTCCAATATCGATGGGAGTTAACTGTTTGATTTTTTCAATGGCATGAATTGCCTGTCTTCGTGTATGACCTCTTTGCAGGAATTCCAATATTTTATCGTTAAAACTTTGGACACCCAGCTCTACGGTTACATATGTTTTTTGGGAGTATTCACTCCACAAATCAAAAAGGGCTTTAGAGAGGCAATCAGGACGAGTGCCTACCACTAAACCTTTTACGAAGGGGTAGCTTAGGCTAATTTCAAAATGAGATCTCATTTCCACCAATTTTGAAAAGGTATTGGTATAGGCCTGAAAGTAAATGAGAAATCCGGTAGCATTGTAGCGTTTTGCCATCCTTCGCCAATGAAGCTCTATTTGTTCCTGTAAAGTTTGATGAAGTGATTCCTTATGGGCGGCAGATCCCCATGGATCGCAAAAAATACAGGTTTTCATCCCCTTTAAGCCCCGTCGATTCGGGCAATCCAAAATGGTAGTGACCGGAATTTTGTAGACTTTCTGTTGAAACTTATTTTTATAAAATTCTGAAATGGGTCGATAGGGATGAGGCCTGTTCTCTAACACATTACTATTAGGGATAAACGTAGGGGGATTGTCAACTTGGGTGGAGACATTTTGTGTTTTTAACAAATTTGTTTGATCAATCTTTTGATTTTCAAGCTCGTGCTTGGAGTGATTTGGGTTGGGAGGCGGTGCGCACCGATGATGGTTCCTGGTCTTTACGGGATTTATCGGGACCTTCGCAAGAACTGATGCATCATCGGTGGGGAGCCTATTCCGAAACAGAGTATGTTATTAGCAGAGTGTTACCCGACGTTTTTAAGTACGTTTGTGATCCTTTTATTTTAAATTTGGGTTTAGGGTTAGGCTATAATGAATTGAGGCTAGCTACCGTTGCCTTCCAGAATAAAAAAAGCATTGCGGGAATTACTTTTGAAAAAGACTTAATGTTACTGCGATTATTTGCTCACACTCTGATGGGTCATACGCGTGGGGCGGATGCCGGCATTGTGCCGGATCCTTTCAAAATGGTTTATAGAGATGTCTTTTCTCTCCATCCGGTTGAGGGACTTGAGTTTTTCTTATCTCTGTTACTGGGGCAGCAATGGCAATTGCATGGGGCCTTAAATTTGCGTCAACTCTATGAGGAATTGCGTGGGAAGGTACATTTGTTTGTCTGGGATCCATTTAGTCCCAAAACGTCGCCTGAATTATGGGTGGAGGAAGATCTCGTGCATTTTCTTAGTTGGACGGCTCATCCTCAATATTCTTGGTTTACTACGTACGCGTGCAATGGGGTTCTCAAGAGAGCCTTAAAGAGGGCGGGATTCCATGTGGTGGTTATGCCAGGATTTGGCTCAAAAAAACACTCTCTTATTGGGTTTCGCCAATAACGATGGCTTGAGAGATATCAAAGTCATCAGAGCCTTCTTGGATGAGGGCTAGATCAAAATATGGATCATGTTCAAAAAACAGGTACCAATGATTGCGTGCCAACTTTTTCAAAATGGAAGTTTTTTCTTCAATAATCAACAATGGGTGTAGATCATAACCCATAATCCAGGCTTTTCTGACATGAGCATGAGTGGGAATGAGATCAGCTCCATAAAATAAACCCTGATTATTATCATGTACCAAGACGTGCTGTTGTCCTTGCGTATGCCCTTGAGACAGCAGCAAAGACAGGTGGGGCAAAAAATTTTCTTGAGGTCCATCCAACAAAACAAGCTGCTCATGGGCAAGCAGCGGTTCCCAGTTAGCAGCCAAGTAACTGGCCCGTTCTCGAATATTTGGTTGCTGGGCGGTTAAGAAGTTTTCCCTCTGAACAAAATATTTAGCTTTAGGAAAGGTGGGAACTACCTTATTGACAACGGGATCAAAACGGGTCGCCCCACCAGCGTGATCAAAATGAAGATGTGTCAATATTACGTGGGTAACATCTTCAGGGTTAACATGATGCTGAGAAAGCGCCTGAATTAGCTGATTTTGTTCATGAATGGCGTATATCTGAGCAAACTTCTGTCCGAGCTTTGGGCCATATTTTTCGACAAAGTCACCGCCGTTACCGGTATCTACTAAAATGACTTCTTTTTCTCCTTTTAACAGAAGGGCTCGCGCCTGCATAGGAATGCGATTGAGAGGGTCACTGGGGAGTTTTTTTTCCCATAAAGTTTTCGGTACTGTGCCAAACATGGCACCTCCATCTAAGCCAAATATTCCTGATCGAATGGGAATGACCTGGTAGCTCCCAATGTTTAGACTCGATAAATATTGAATGGGAAAGGATGGCTGACTTGGCAATGGAACATTAATACGAGTAGCCGATTGGCTCATTGAAGAGTTCATAGTGACTCCTGATATCCAAGGGTTTTGATCCATTCTCGGTAGTTTTGATAGATTTCGTCAATGCGAGCGCCCGGATTTTGCACAGGACCAATAAACATTTCAAGTTGCCCAGGAATGGCAAATATCCTTCCTTTGGGCCATAATTGATAACCTCCCTTGATATACAGAAATAAAATAGGGGCTTGAGTCTTTTCTGAAATAATACTAATGCCTTTTTTAAAATCATGAATTTTCCCATCGGTGCTACGAGTTCCTTCAGGAAACATGATAAGCCACATATTCTCAAGAACATTCATTAGATTAACACATAATTTTATGGCTTCTCCTTTGTGATGTTTGCGATCAATAGGAATGGCTCCCAAACAGTGTTGGGAAAAGAAAGTAAAAAGGGGGTTGGAAAAAAAATAATCTTTAGCAGCGGCAATATACAGAAAATTCCAGTATTTAAGAGGAATTGCCGCAGCTATTGAAACGGCGTCTAAATGGGAAGTGTGGTTGGAGATGATGATGAGTTTTTTATGATGTTTGTATATTTCCTCAAAGTTACCGTGCAATTTAATACGAATGTACGTATTGAAAAACCATCCTTTAAGGACTAGGGCCCATAACTGCTTTACTAAAAAGGAAAAAAGATCAATATGACGAGTAAAGAGGGGTAGGTGTTTCAATTCCGGCGGTAATTTGGTCCACTGTTCATTTTCGTAATCAAATTCTTTCATGGTAACGTATTATGGTAGTTATTTATCAGTTGACGATTTCATTGGTTAGGTACATGCAGCATGTTCAAAGAGGAAAACCATTTCATCACATAATAATAAATGGGTGCCACAAAAATCATACGATCCATCCGATGCAGAAAATCGCCCCGTCCTAAAATAAATTGGCCCATTCGATGAATGCCTGCGTCTTTGCGGATGACAGTCATTGTAAGATCTCCAAAGATACCTCCCAATGAAGCAACAAGACCCGTGGTTAACCAATAAATTTCTGAAGGATCCGGAAGTAAAAAGCGCATAATAAATGCTAACAAGAGAGTTAAAAAAACTGAAACCAATGTGCTTTCTAGGGTGCGTCTACGATCAATACGATCAAACAACTTGATTTTACCAAGGTTGTATGACAGGGCCAGATTGGTGTTGTCACAGAATTCGGTTAAGATAATGAGGTACATAAATTGATAGACTCCTGAGGGTAACTTCAAAATCCATCCTAAATGCAGAAAGGCCCAGCCCAAAAAGACAAAAGCCATATTGGTTAAAGCAATATATTGGATCATTTTTTTATAATTATTTCTTACAAATGGGATGAGCAAACTGGTTCCCCAAAAAATCATGGGAAACACATTATAAAGCTCATGGGATTCATGGAGGATACTTAAACTTAGTCCCAATATTCCCAAGTAACAGAGCCAAACAAATAAACTACGGTGATACATTCCCATAATTTGGAAAAACGCCTTCGCACCAAAAATGGCTAAAAGGGTTAATACAATGAGAGGCCAAGGATCTGGTAAGCCGAAAAGAACAAAAAAAATAGGCGCTACTATGAGCCAACCCTTTAAACTTCCCCAACTATAAACAAAGAAAAAATTCTTTTTTCTCAGAAAATAAACAATGAGTGATCCTAAAAATAGGGCCCCCAAAACAATCAAAAGAGTTTTTTGGTAAATGGGGGAATCAACTAAAGGAAAGATTTCTTCATTGAGGTGTTTCATGGTTTGGTGACATGTTATAATCCTTTAGTTTTTTGTACAAGGAGCTACGTGATATTTTTAAAATTTGACGGGCTTGATCCAAGTCCTTTGTTTGTTTGATAATGTGTTGAATGAGATTCTTTTCATATATTTTAAGATGTTCCGTTAGAGATTTTTCATGGTCGTAAGTAGCGGTTTCGCCATGGGTGGTTCCTGGAACAGGTTGGCTTTGATGAGCATCAGTTAAGAAAGGTATGACATCTTGTGGTCGAATGTAGGGTATTGGACAATGGTAAGCGGCCTGTTCCACTATTTTGCGTAGTTCTCGCACGTTACCTGGAAACGGGTAGCGTTCTAATAAGGCAATAGCTTCTGGGGTAAAGGTTTTCGAAAGCTTCGGTTGCAAATGATCCAAAAAAAAGGAAATTAACTCAGGTAAATCCTCGGTTCGTTCACGTAATGGTGGTACATAAATATAATTTTGATTTAACCGTTGATAGAGATCCATACGGAATTTTCCTTCAGCAACTAGCTGCTTTAAAGGAATGTTACTTGCCGCTATAATGCGAACGTGAGCCTTAAAGTTTTGTTGGGATCCAAGTCGTCTGCCTTCCCCATATTCAATAAATCGTAATAATTTTGCTTGATTTTGTGGTTCTAGGGTTTCGATTTCATCTAAAAATAAGGCACCATTGTGACAAATTTCGACAAAACCCGGTCGAGCTTGATGAGCACCAGTAAAGGCACCTTTTTGATACCCGAAAAATTCGCTTTCAAACAGGTGTTCGGGAACGGTGGATACATTCACCGTTAAAAAAGGATGTGGGGGGCGAAAGCCAATTAAATGAGCAACGATTTCCTTGCCTACACCGGATTCTCCCTCAATTAATACCGGGCCATTGGCGTGAAAAATTCGGGCTATTTCTTCTAAGAGTTTTTGACTGCGAGGCCCTCGTCCAATCCATTTCCAACAGTGGTTTTGAGGGGTAGAATCAGTTATTTCCCAAAGTCGCTGCCAGCTTGCGATGAGGTGCTTTACTTCCTCAGGTTTGATGGGTTTTGAAAGAAAATAGGTGGCGCCAAACTGGATTGACTGTTCCATTAGAGGGAGACGAGGATCCCCCGACATAGCGACTACCATCAAGTGGGGGAAGGCCTTTTTTAATTGTTTTAAAAAAAGAAGCCCTTCAGGCTCATCACATCCCATAAGTAACGAGTTGGGAGTGAGATGTAGATCACAGAAAATAATATGGGCAGAGCTGAGGGTGCTGAGATCTTGGTTGACGTCATACCAGTGAATCATTTTCCAAGATGTGGGGAGTAACAAGCCTAGGCTTGAAGCAATTAGAGGATCATCATCAATAACGATCACTGTACGGTTTACATCGGCGTTAACCATATTTGAGTGTGTATGTTTCTTCCATGGGATGCCTAAAAAGGTCAAGTGGTGTTAATGGGTTTTGAAGGTCTAATTATTGAGCGGGGACTGTTTCAAGATGAATCGGGTTTTGGCCTCATATTTGCTGTGGAAAGGCTAGGAGGTGTTTATGAAAAGATTTATGTTTATGATGTTTTTGGTGAGTGGAATTTTTTTGCTGGGATGCCAATCTCAAAAAGGAGGAGAACAAAAACAGCAACGACGACAGGTGCGGGGTAATCAACAGAACCTTGTAATTCCCCAACGCTTTGACGACTCTCGCTATAGATACCTTAGTAGTGTGGGACGTATTTTTTCTGATAGCCGTTACTCAACTGAG
>JANWYU010000124.1 GCA_025055135.1 Pseudobdellovibrionaceae bacterium
ATCTTGCACCTTACTATTGCCGTGTTTATGTTTATTAAAAGTCTTCTTTGGCTGGAAAATCCCGTATATCTTGAGAAGGCAATCAGGGTAGATGTGATTGGTTTACCGGACAAAGATCAGAATGCACTCCCCTCTGACAGAGTGGAACCTACAGAGAAGGAACAGGCAACATCCGCCCTCCCCCCCCCTGCCGAATCAGCAACAGTGGTCCCAAAGGAACAGGAAGGTTCTAAAAAGAAGATAAGTTCCAAAAAAAAAGAGGATTTGTCCCAAAAAGGTGGCATTGGCTCATTAAAAACTTCGCAACTTAAGGCTTTAGATAAAATTGCCCAAAGTCTTCAAGATGATGAAATTCGCTATCAAAAACTGCGGAAAATCCTATTTAAAGGTAACGTGATTGCTAATAGTTCCAGCCTTACCGGGGTGAATAAAATTGAAGCTGAGGAGTATGTAGCATTAGTTGAGGAACATGTTAAAAAAAATTGGAAACTTCCCCAGTGGCTAGCTAAAGAAAAGCTGCGGGCCAAAATTCTGGTGCGATGGGATCAGTTTGGTAACCCTATTTTCATTCACATGATAGAACGAAGTGGCAACCCTTTGTTTGACGAAACTGCATTAGATACTATTCAGAAGTCGGTTCCATTACCCCCTCCCCCAGGAAAATTTGTTACCTTAATGAAAGAGGAAGGGGTTATTTTTGGATTTCCGGACTGAGGATATGCGTTCGTGCCATTACAGGAGGAGTAGCCTATGTGGACAGTAATTTTTTTAACATTAAGTGTTTGGGCACAGCAAACCTACATTAAGCTGGGGGAAGCTACTATAGAAAAAAGCACCTTGGCCATACCGGAGCCAGTTTATTTGGGTAATGCTCAGGCCGGAAGTTCTTTTATAAAAGTAAGATCAGAAATTTGGGATGTGTTACTGCGCGATTTGTCTGTAGTAGGATATTTTAATATTTATCCAGTATCCAAATTGGATGAGATTGATCCTAGTTCAGGGTTAATGCCTAAGGAAATAGAAAAGAACGGTTTTGATTTTGCGGAATATAAAAAAGCCAAAGTTGATTTTATTGTGAAGGTAGGATTCCGCATTGATAAAAACACTCTTATCATCGAAAGCTATAGTTATCAGGTTGCCCAAGCTTCAACGATTTTAGCCCATCGCTACCAGGGAGATTTATCTTCATTGCGCGAGATGGTTCACAAATTAGCTGATGATTTTGTTACCAAAATATCAGGCAAGCCAACCTTCCTAACAAAGAAATTGGCAGTATTAATTCAAAAACCGAAAGAGGTTCATAAAGAGTTATATATAATGGATTGGGATGGGGAAAATCGCAAAAAAATTACTGATCATAAAACCATCTTGCTTTCCCCCGCCTGGTCAAAAGATGGGAGGAAAATCGCATACACGGCGTTTATGCAACGAAAATCCTCAAAGGTGCGTAACGCTGATTTATTTATTTACGACTTAGATCGGCAAAAATCGGAATTGATTAGCTTTCGCAAGGGGATTAATTCGGGAGCCTGTTTTGAACCTAATGGAACTTTGCTCATAACGATATCTACCGATGCCGATCCTGATATTTATCGCATTGATATGAAAGGTAACATCATTAAAAAGTTAACCCATGGTCCTTTAGGAGCACTTAACGTGGAACCTGCTGTGAGCCCAGATGGCAAATGGATCGCCTTTTCTTCCGATCGGGCAGGTCGACCCATGATTTACATCTCTAATGCAGAGGGGGAGGATGTACGGCGGCTCACCTTTGCAGGCACATTTAATGCGGCTCCAACATGGGCTCCCGATTCTAAAACGTTAGCTTTTGCGGGTTGGATTGATAAGGCCTTTGATATTTACACTATTGATCGTGATGGTCAGCAGATTAAAAGAATTACCAAAGCCTTTAAAAAAGATGGCAAACAGGCCAGCCATGAGAACCCTGATTTTTCACCCGATGGTCGCGTGATTATTTACACGAGCAATCGTACTGGAAAAAGTCAACTATATATGTCGTTATCGGATGGTTCAGAAGAGTGGGCTATAACCCAAGATCAGCTTAATTACTATCAACCACGTTGGAGCCCTTAATCTGTTACCATGATTACGTTACCTTCTTCTCTCGAGCGATGCGTTACTGAATTCATATTCATGAATTGGGAGGATTGAATAATCTGAGAGGCTTTAGATGATCGGATGAAATTTTGGTAGGCGCAGATTCGTTGTGGCTCGGCTAATCCTTTTGCAATGGCCCGCTCAAGATCGCGAAATCGTAAAACTTTGTTTTCATCATACGCAGAAGCCAGTAAGGTGTTGGCACACACCGCTTTATCAATGTCGCTTGGCCACTTGGGAGTTGCCGATAAAATAAAAATACAAAGATGGGCCAGTCGCTGATGCGCTGGCTGATCCCAGGACGTTTCTCCAAAGCGTTCAGCCTCCTGTTTGATTTGTTTCAATAATTGGTTGAGAGTGGGACCAAATGTGGTAACAACTTCAAAAAGATTATTGCGAGAAATATATTGGGCGTTATTTAAATCAGCATATAAACTGTCTGCGTCTCGGAAAATATTCATGTTTATAGCGGAAAAATAATCAAGGATGGTGCGTCCTGAAGTAATGAAATCCTGAAAAATATCATTATGAGGTGATTCTTGGCGTAGTCGTAATGTCACATCAAATTCGATGAGTTGAGTGAGTCGGCGGTGGATAAAAGTAATGCCCTCCTGAAGACGGAAATGATCAAAGGCTGTTTTAATGACCTGTTCTGGAGATTCGGTAGTTTCAATCGCATTAATTAATTGATCAAAGGCAAATTGGGACGTATCAATGAGATTGAGCCAACGCATCTGTAGTTGGGGAGCGGATTGTAGATCGGGATTGGTTTCGAATCGTTTTCTCATATCATTTAAGAACATACGAATTTCTTTTGCCACTTGGAAGGGAGATGTTCCATCCAATTGTTTTTGTAAGGCACTGGTTATGATCAAGGATGGGTCTTGATTAATGGTTCGTGCCAGATTCTTTAAGATAGGGGCTTCTACGGAGGTTAATACCTCAGAAAGCCTGGCTTCTATGCCTACCCATCCATTAAGAATATGAGTAATCGAATCTATGATCGAAAGATCAATAAATGAGGGATTGCTTGTGGGCGGTAAGCAACCACCATTAAGTTCGCCTGTTGCTAAAAAACAGATAAGGGGGTGAAAGCCATAATATTCGGCAATAGGAGAAAATGATGTTCCTCCGTGGGAGGAGCTCCCCATAACATAAATGGTAGCAACAAGGTTTTTAAAGCGAGATTTGGTCAGAAGTTCGCGTTCCCGTTCGTCGCTTATACTATCTAACTCTTTTCGAGTGGTGTTAATGAGACCTGTTACTTTTATTTTAACCATCTTTAAATCATCATATTTTTTCCAAGCATTAATAATCTTCTGAGCGGTGAATTCATCGGAGGGTTCACTGCCGGCGATGACCATTTCCAACCATTTATAAAAGATCGAAATATGGCGGTTCATCAGTTCTACCCCGTACCACAACTGATTACGTCTTTCTTTGGCAGTTATTTGTTGAGAGGATTGCCTCACTGTTTTTAATGATTGTTGAACCAATCTTCGGGTAGCATCGGCATCGCAATACAAATTGGAAATGCTTTCAAATGCGCAAGAGATGGAAGATTGTAACTGAGTGCCATAGAGTCGCATTATAGATTCATCCAAAGGTTGTGATTTAAGGTGAAGGATAGAAGTGGCCATCAATTGACCAATTTCTCCCAAGGTTGCCCCTAAAATGGGGCTTGCAAAACGACCGGCCATAGATAACAAAGAGGAAGCGATCGCAAATGAGGCATATGGGGCGCTACGGAAACAGGCACTTAGGTTACCTTGACTGAGCACGCTTAATAAAGAATTGTTCAGCACGCGCAAAGTATCCAATGTTGATAACCGATTGCGATGTTGTTCCCACACGGTGTCTTGTGCTCGTAGGGTTACCAAATCAAGTTGCTTCTGATAAATGGCGTTACGTAATGAATTAAGATACTGGGCATCTACTTGGGGTTGTTGTGAGATTGAAAGTAACTCCAGTAATAACTCGGCATGGACCTGTTGGGTGGTGCGATAAGCATTGAAAGAACGGTGATGGGCTGCCTGGTAAAGTTGATCATTCAAATTTTGTAAGTGACGAATTAAGGTATCTAGCCCTTGGCAGTCATTTTTGTGGGCTTGTTTCACTTGTTCCAACGTGGCAACCAGCATTTGATTTTGTTGTAACGCCTGCTGCGACCAGCTTCCACCAGCACTTTGGCAACTTTTGCTAAAATAATCCAGGGCAGAGGGAGGCTTTTGGCCCGAATAATCACCAAGTTTACATGACGTGTGTAATAGAGCGCTTACCCCGAACACAAATAAAAATAGAAATACCTGGAAAGAGCCCTTTATTTTTTCGATAATTGTCATTGATCCCCCCTCGCCTACTATGGTCCCTTCTGGCTTAGATGTATATTATTCCTCAAGTCAAGCTTAAATTTTTTACGGAGTCCGTCTTGACTGAAAATGAAAATAATCGAAGATTAAAGCATGACTTTACTGAAGGTCTCTTCATTTCGGTGGGCATGGATCTATGTGTTGGCCTTCTTGCTCTTTCTTTTAGGACAATCCCAAGGGGATAAATCACAATCGCAAAATGGCTTAAAAGTGACTCAAGAAAAAGAGGGAAGTAAGGTTGAAAGTCCTCCTTCCTCTTTGAAAAAAGAAAAGGAAAAAAGTAAGACGGGGGGGGTGGGGAGCTCTGAAGGAAAAGGAGAAAAAATGTTTGCCGAATTTGAAACCAACCGTGGCAAATTTAAGGTAGAGTTATTTCACGATCGGGCCCCCAAAACTGTAAAAAACTTTGTTGATCTCGTAGAGGGAAAGATTGAGTGGATTGATCCGAAAACCGGGAAGAAACAAAAGAATCGTCCCTTCTACAAAGGCCTTACGTTTCATCGAGTGATTCGTGATTTTATGATTCAAGGGGGGTGCCCCTTGGGGGATGGTCGAGGTGGGCCTGGGTATCGATTTGAAGATGAATTTCATCCCGAGCTTAAACATGATGGCCCAGGAGTCCTGTCCATGGCCAATGCCGGCCCGAATACCAATGGCAGTCAGTTTTTTATTACTGTTACTGCTACCCCACATTTAGATGGCCGTCATTCCGTGTTTGGAAGAGTTGTTGAAGGAATGGATGTCGTTTACGCCATTTCTAAAGTTCCAACCGATGCGTTTGATAAACCAAAAGATTCGGTGACTATTAAGGATATTCGTATTGTGCGTGAAGGAGCGAAAAAATAAGTGATTAAGTGATATTTGCCTTTTGGGGCTCTCGTCGCAACGGCGCTTTGTGAGTGAAGTGGCCATCAAAGCATCGCCAATAAAGCTCTTCTCTTGTTACCAGAATTATTTGCTACCAGAAGTATTTGTTGTTTATAAAGTTGAGTCTCTATAACAGCGATGTTGTTGGTAACGTTGTTGAGATAGTCCCTCAGCCGGTTTGTTGCACCTCATGGGATTGGTATTTTGAACATCAGGATTTTTATTTTTGGTTTTATATTGTTCGCAGACGTTTCGTACCCCTACGAGTTGCAAATGAAACTCAAATTTTTTACATGCGTCTTCCATAAGTTTTCGTCGCTTACGATAATCTTGGAGAATGTCACTGGCATCTAGGGCATTGAAAATTTTGATCCAATTTTTCACTTCTAATAAAAATGTCATAGCAGATTTTTTTAATACCTCCATCACCCGACAGGAAATCCATTGATTCTCTTCGAGAAGGCAAAAATACCTATTTTGCCAATCATCGAAGGCTTTGTCCCAATCGATTATTTGAAACGGATCAGGTTTAGATGTGGAATGTTTGTTTCGCACAATGGTTTGCGATACGAGATCAATCATTTGTTCTAACTCGCTGTAAAGATTCCGAATCTGTTCGGGGGCAATCTTTAAGCCAAACTCAGCAGCAGGTAGGAGTGAATGAAATTCTGGAAATCCAGGTCGGGCCTGGTAACTCACAAGCATCATGATCTTAAATGCTTGTTTAATAATTTCTGCCGCATTGTTACTAAAACGATCCTCAAAAGAGATCACATTGTGTCCGGTAAGATT
>JANWYU010000065.1 GCA_025055135.1 Pseudobdellovibrionaceae bacterium
GTTCCTAACAAATTGAGTGTATTTAAGATCGAATTGTTGTAGCCACTTGGTGTTACCGATTTGTTTTGCTTTTTGGCTCAATCTAATTTCGGGGAGTCGATGTACGCTAAACTCATTAGATGCTTTGGGATGGCTATCTACCAAATTGATGTAGTAGGCCATTTCCATGGAAAAATGATGGGTTTGGGTGTTTTTTGTTAATGAAGTACGATTCTCTTGGGCAGGAGCGCCTTGTACTTGGGCCTCCAAAGGAAAATCGGTCGGATATTGAAGATCACTGGTATAGTGAAAATCGGCCCGATGGATATAGTCATCAGGCAAATAAAGAAAATGATTATATTTAAAGAAGGATCGATTGAGATGGTCAGCGGCGCCAAAATTTTTGAATCGGAGATCATTGCGCAAAGTGCGATCGGTAAGATTTGCGTATTCCATTTCTCCACCTGATGAATCACTGAGTTGAAATCGATAGTTAAAGAGGGTTTTTAGGCCACGCAGTTCATAATTTTTTACAGTTAAGGTGAGATCACTTGACTGATTGATAGCCCAAAAAAAGCTTTGAGCAAAAGTGGCTCCTCCAATACCACTGGTTTCAATTTGAGGGGTCAATAGACCCGTTTGTCTTTCACTCTTTAGGGGAACAATTAAATAAGGCATCCAAAAAACAGGAATGCCCCCAATTCTTAATATAAGATTTTTCATATAGGCGTATTTTCCAACCTCAGCACGGATTTTACTTGAAAGAAAACTCCAAGTTTCAGGGCAATTTTGGCAGGTAGTGTATTTCGCTCCATCAGCAATATATATGCCTTCTGCTGTTCGAAACAAATACTTGGCTTCAAAATAGAGGGATCCCGATTTTAGTACTCCCTCCTCAACAAACAGTGAATTCCTCTCAATGTCGATTACGGCTGATTTTCCAAAAATCTCTTCATTTCCTCTGACAAAATGAATATTGCCTTGTGCGAATATTGTCTTCTTTTTTTGATATATTTTGGCATAGTCACAGGTTAATTTGCGATCTTGATATAAAACAACTACGTTATTCTGTAACTCAGTAACATCTTGGTTGATACTGGAAACTGATTTTTCAGCTCTAAAAGACAATTCAGAGGCGTGAATGGCAATATTTACAATATTAAGTCCTAAAAGAACAACAAGTTTCCTCATTTGGTTTCAAGTTGGGTAACACCATCCCAATGGGGACCAGGTGGGTGATTGATAAAGTACTCACATTTTTGAATAAAAAGAGTGACTAACTGATCTTCTGGATTTTTTTGTTGAAAGGACTGAAATAATTGCTTTGCTTGGCCAAAATCAGTGGCATAAAACAGTTTTTGAGCTTCTTCAAAGAGCGGCAAATCAATAAATGGGGGTTGCTCGGTTTTCCGGCATAAGAGTTGGTAGATATCAATAGGCTCTGTTTTCCCTTTAACGCGCACACGGTCCACTTTTCGACACAAAAAATGATCTCTTACGTAGCTATAAGTTTTTTCACTTATTAAAATACGCACCCCATATTGCTTGGTAGCACCCTCTAAACGTGACGCCAGATTCACTCCATCTCCCATTACTGTATAGTTTCTAATTATTTGAGATCCCATGTTGCCTACACTAACTTCCGCCGTATTGATTCCAATCCCCATATCAATCTCGGGTAAACCCTCTTTTCTAAATTCTTCCTGAAGGTTCTTGAGTATCTTTAAGGAATCTAATGCGGCCTGACAGGCATAAAAAGGATGATCCCCATACTCAACGGGAGCTCCAAAAAAGGCCATTATGGCATCACCCATATATTTATCTAAGGTTCCTTTGTTGTCAAAAATGACGTGGGTCATTGGGGTAAGGTATCTGTTGAGCATATCGGTGAGTACTTTGGGATCTAGCTTTTCGGAAATCGTAGTAAATCCCCTCAAATCAGAAAAAAATATGGTAACATTTTTTTTTGTTCCTCCTAATTCTACTTTTTCAGGATGACTTAAAATTTCGTTTACGATACTTGGTGATACATATTTACTAAAGGTTTGTCTAATTAGCTTTTTTGTTTTGTTTTCTGTTAGATATTTATAAAGTGTTACAATCATAAACATACTCACTGTCAGAACAAAAGGAAAAATACTGGTAACAACAATTCCTTTTTGAGAAAACAAATAGGTGTCAAAGCCAACAATTCCTAACAAACACCCTATTAGGGTTATTCCGTTCCAAATGGGTCCAGTAAAAGTGAAGACACAACAAATAATGATTCCGTAAAACAAAATCAAGTAGGGCATTAGCCATTCTTCTTGGGAAGGCTCGGTTAAATAGCGATTCTCCATAAGATTAGCTAAGGCGTGAACGTGGATTTCCGGACCAGGGAATGTTTTATCCAAAGGGGTTACTCGCAAGTCGTAAACGGCTGTGGCGGTCACTCCTAAAATGGCAATTTTATTTTTCAAAAAGGTTTGTTTTTCCACCATTTTACTTTCCACTAGGTAATCGTACTTATTGCTAAAGGATCTGCGATAAACGTGCATTGTTGGCTGATGCCTTAGTAGTTCATAGGCGGGTACGTAATAAAAGCTGTAGCGTGGTCCATAAAAATTAATCATAAGTCGCCCTTTAGGATCAGTTGGAATGAGATGGCTCTGCGAGTTTGAGTGAATATCCCAAATTTGCATGGTGGCAATTTTTTTTTGCTCGATACGCTTTTCATCAGGAACAATATGAATTTGCGCCTGCCAGTTAGGATGGGCATTTAAATAAGTTTGTAGGGCTAGCGATGGAACAAAGCTCGTTCCCAAACGGTTACCAGTACGATAAAATAGGGGATATCGACGAATTTTGCCATCACTGTCTTGTTCTGCAGCAAAAGAGGCAGAGTGAAGAACTTGGCTGTGAAAGCGTTCTAAATTAATAGTCCAGCGATCATATTGTGGAATGGGGTATTGTTTTACTTGTGTTTTAAATTGCTCAATAGTGATTGGTGGTTGTAGGCTCGAAAAAAAATTTTGGGAAATATCTAAAAAGGGATCTTCTTGGGTAAGCCATTTTTCGCAATAATTCAGTAGCAATTGCTGTAACGTGGAATCGTTTTTGGTATCACTATGGTCACCTGTTTTGGAAGATTGTAATTTGTCCAAGGCAGCCTGGCTAAGGGCCTTAAAGATGGGTTGAAATAGGTTTTGAAAGGGGATGCTTTCAAAAGGATCATCGTGATCAAGTACTACGAAGCTAAAATTATCAAGTTTAACAAAGGTTGATGCATTATGGGCCAAAAAGGCTTCGTTACGACAATAATCTTGATAGGGTAACACTTTGTCCCGTTTGTTTTCGGGAAAAACTCCGAGAACGATCTTGGAACCATGGCGGGCAAAGATGTCCTCAAGCTTTTGATCAGGGTGGATCAACTCATGTTTCCAGGGAGGATTATATCGCTGAATAATGGTTTCCCATGGATGGCTTTGGGGTTCCGAAAATACGATATCAAATCCTAAAGTTTTCACACCACTTAAAAAAGCTTGATCCACTAAAGCAGCAATTTGTTCTCGGCTCCATGGCCACCTTCCCACCTGTCTAATGGATTCGTCATCAACGGCAATTAAAACCACCGGAATTTCATCAGTATTCGCTGATTCACGAATTTGAAATTTCAAGTCTACTGATAAAAAGTGCAAGCCCTCCCAAAGCCTATATAATACTTCATGTGCAAATGTTGGAAATTGCTGCTGATGGAGAGATTTTACCCAATAAAAATATCTAATCTGGAAAAAAAAGAGTATAGAGATGAGTAATCCAGTGGTTAAGATGATCAAGTGGTCTCGTTTCACAACTTCATGTTAATAGTGGATTTTCGTCCTGTCTAGGGAACAAATTATTGGTTTGGAGTTATGATTTTATGGGATACCATGGAACTATGAGATTGAAATACCATAATTTTTTCGATTCGATGCGCATCGGTCTTGTGATTTGTTCTCAGGATTTTTTAATAAAAAAACCAAATCGGATCAGTGAGCAAAAGTTTCAGATTCGCAAAGGTCAAAGTATTTTGGATTTTATTAAAGATGAAGAGGATTTTATTTACTTTCAGAACTCTGTGAGTAAGGCTAAAAGCGAAGATTATGCTCATTGTTACTTAAAGTGGCATACCAATTTAACGATATTTTATGTTGATCTTTTTATTTATCATGTGGAGGATGGGCATCTTTTGATTCATATCCATGATGTGACAGAATTAAAAAGGCTTTATCTAAGACAGCTCCATATTCTAAATGCTTTGGATGTTTCATGTGGGCTAATGATCAGTGATTGGTCAGGAAGGATTGAACATATTAACGCAAAATTTGTTGATATTGTGGGTTACTCAGAGGAAGAAATCCAACAAAAATCCCTTCATATTCCCCAAATGCTTCATATTTCAGAACAGGAACGTGCAGAGTTTTGGTCAAAATTGCATTCCGGGCAAATTTGCTTGGGTGAGGGAGAAATCCTCTCATTAGCACAAAGCCACAAGTGTTGGGTTCGTTATGTTATATCCCCCATCTTTGATGATAATAAAAAACCAATAGGGCATATTGAAATGGTTTGGGACATTACCGCTCAAAAAAATGCTGAATGGCAGGCCATTCAGGTAGCTAAAATGGCTGTTTTGGGTGAAATGGCAAGCGGAGTAGCCCATGAAATAAACAATCCTTTATCAGTTATTTCAGGAAGGGCAAGTCTGATAAAGAAAAAGTTACTTGAAATGCCCAATACAGAAGGAATTTTAGAACACGTTGCCAAAATTCAAAAACAGGTGGATCGCATTTCAAGAATTATCAATGGACTTCGCTCATTTGCTAGAAGCAGTGGTCCAGAGCCCAAAACAAAACATTCTCTCAATCGTATTATTGAGGATTCCGTTGATTTAGTTTTTGATTTGGCTCAAAAAAGGGGCGTTAAAATTGAGGTTAAATATGGTAACGATTACGATGTTTTGTGTCGGCCTATTCAAATAAGCCAAATTTTGGTGAATCTGCTTCACAATGCTATTGATGCAGTTGCAGAGCTAGAAGAAAGATGGATTGAAGTTGAAGTTGAAGATGATTCAAAATATATTCATATTCATGTTACTGATTCGGGAAGAGGAATTCCTCCCGATATTGCCAGTCGCATGATGCAACCATTTTTTACCACAAAACCCACCGGCCAGGGGACGGGATTAGGGTTAAGTTTGTCCAAAGGAATTGCTGAAGAACATGGCGGTGATCTATGTTACCAAGATCAGTTCCCGAACACTCGATTTACCTTAATTTTGCCCCATATTTCTTCGAATCTCTCCACAGAGGTTGCCTAAGTAATACTAATTTATGGGACCAAAACTAGGGGGAGAATATGGAGAGCTTTGGGTAACTCTCACCTTATAGAGATTGCCACCAGGAACGCCCGTTTTGTATCTCTCAATGAGACTGAGAAAAATGGCTAGTTGATTGGGAATTTGATTTAATACCGTTAAATAAATATCTAGTTGAAGTCCGGATGTTTGCCATGAAATATGGCCCATTTGTGAAACGATCATAAGTTGGACATAGCCTTTAATTTCACCATTGATTGGCGAGTCTTTTCCCCCAAGTTTTATGGACTCGATCTGTAATTTACCATTAGACCATCGTCCGGTTCCTTGAGCCGTACCGAGAGAAAGTCCTGGTATCGTTAATGGGCCCATCATCGTGTTAAATTGGGATTCCCCTACATTCCATTGTTCAATCTCAACACTCCAGTCCAGGTCTGGTTGAGTATTTAATGATGGATCAATTTCTCCAGCGATTCGGGTAGTGATTTTGCCGTCCATTTCTATTTGATTCCCTAATGTTTTCATCAAATTTATGAGAGATAAATGATCTACCAGTAGCTCTGCTTTAAATAAGCGCCCTCCATTCTCCGTTGGCCTTCCTGGAGACAAGGAAAGGCTCAGTCGTCCACTGAAAATATTTTCTATAATTAATTTTCCTGAAGGTAACTTTTTTAGAAATAAATCAATGCCTGGAATTAGCATGATTTTATCAAAACGTAGTCCCTTTTTAAAATTTGGGGAATTTATGGTAACGTCTGAAATCGCCAGTTTCAGGGGAATAAGACTGATATTCATTGTTTGAAATATTACTGATAAACGTTGTCCGGATAGCTCATATATTTTTTGCGTAATTAGAGGGCGCAGCTCTTGGTAGGGAAATCGCCAAATTAAAATAATAAATACCAAAGCTATAAGAGATAAAATTTTAAATTTGTGTTTAAATAAAAAAAGAAATGGCATTACTAGCCATTTCATTGTCTACCTCTTGATGGCTTGATCGTTGTTTTTTTTGTTTGATCCTCAACGGTAACCGGAGTGGGGAATTTTAATAAAAGAAAATGGGCTTCCATGTTTAAGTAACCACTGTGGACTGGATCTTGATGAATAAACAAATTAATCACTTTTATTGACTTGGATATATTGTGAATTATTTTTTGAACCTGTTGAATTTGTTTTATAGTTAGTTGTTTTAGATTCAACTGAAATTGTCCCAGAATTAAATCTTCAGGGTAGTTGATTTTGGTAATGGGCTGATCTAAAGGTTGCAATTTTTCAATTTGTTCCGGAAGAATTTGCTCCGCTATCATTCGTGATTTTAACTGTTCTTGGAGTGCATCAGGGCTGAGCTCTACAGAGGAAATGGCAAATTCATTGAGTTCCTTTTGAGTGATCATGAGATTATGAATAAGGTCTTGTTTTTCATCTACTTGCGAGAGGATGTCTTGAGAGGAGTTGTAATTTTGTATAGCGGGTAAGAAAATAATAAGCATAATTATAAATAAACCTGCGGTAACTGATGCTACTTTTTCACGATGTTCTAACTGTTCCCACTTTTGTTCAAGACTGAGATACCATCCTTGTTCCCGTATTCGGGTAATTAGATTTTCCCAGAGATCAAAAACTTGTTGTTTTAATTGTTCCAATATATTCATGGGGTTCCTTTGAACTCAAATTTTACCAGAAGCCTATTATTAGTGGTACCTGGCAGTTCTTGTAGAGAATTGGCTTTACTGATTTTCTTGAGGGACTCAATCCATATTTCTTTTTTTTCTTGTTGTTCCAAGTTTATATTCATTTCTACGGATTTTCCCAGGATTTTAACCCCAGAAACATATGATCTAACATCTTTTCTTTGGGGAGCTACTTCAGATATTTTGTTTAAGATAAAAAATGGGTCCGGTTCTTCAAGAATTTTAAGATAGAGTTCACGATTTTTTATAGTAGCCCTTGATGACTTAATATAATTAATAATTTGCGACTGTTTGGCATTTTTTTTACTAAGCCCGGCAATATTTTCTCCAGCTAATTTTAGGTTCTTCTCCGCATGATCTAAAATTTTATTAGCGAAATTTTCCCTTAAATTTGTCCAAATATAAAGAGTTACTAATAACACGGCAACTGCGGTTGCAGGAACTTTAGCCCTTTCGGAGAGTCGCTTCCAAAAGTCATTGGAAAGAGCGTAGGGGCCCTGCAAAAATTGCCAAGAGGGTTCAATTGGTTTTTTAGTCAGTTCTAGTGCTAGCCCCAATGCTACTGGGAAATAGCCGATTTCCTTTGGATCAATTGCCGCTGAACCGGGAAACCGGTTTAGGTAAGTTAAAATGTTGGTTGGTATTTCAGTTAATTGAGTTAAATAGGGAGCCAGATTAATTAGACGAGATCCCCCACCAGTGATTAAAATCTCTTGAATTAGACCATGATGGAGGGATTCAAAGTTGACAATCAGCAGATTTAAATTTTGAGCCAGTTCCCCAATACTTTTTTGCAACGTTGAAGAAAAAACAATTTGATCATAATTGGCGGTTTCTGAATTAAGTAACACAAATCCCTTTTCGGAAAGAATTTTCTCCGCATCGCGGGCGTCGATTTCGTATCGTGTGCACATAGCCTGAACCAGAGAGGAGGTGCCCCATAAAATAGCAGAAGAATTTATCAATAAATCGTTTTCGTACAAATTAACAATGGTATGAGAAGCTCCAATGTCTAGTATGATTTTTAATCGTTTAGGCGTCTGAGAGTTAGGTGTAATGGTTGGATCAGATTCTGGTTCCCGGGGAATTGGGAGCCCCGGTGTGGAGACAACATTATGCAAAGCGGACGCCGGAGTTGTTAATCGGGTAACTTTTAGGTCCAAAGACTTAATTGCTTCCATTAGCTTTTGTACTGAAACCTTAGGGGTTGCTGCTGCTAACACGTGGCTTTGATGTCCTTGGATTTTGATGATCCGTGCATCACAAAAGGCATTTTCAATGGGATAAGGTAATTCATCTTCTAGTTCGAAGGGCAAGGCTCGTAAGATTTTGTTTTTTTCAGCAAAGGGGAAAACCTTATAGCGATAGGCGATTTTTCTTTGATCTATTGCAAGGGCTACTTGAAAATTTTGACCTTTTAACCC